>UQZC01000054.1 GCA_900545505.1 uncultured Collinsella sp. | reverse complement strand
GTGTGAAAGGGTGGATTGTAATGAAGAACGAAATGAGCAGAAGGCAGTTCCTGGGCTTTGCTGGTTCCGCGGCTGCAGTTCTTGGTCTGGGCCTCGTGGGTTGCGGTGGTTCTGCCGGCTCCGGCTCCTCTGCTTCTGGTGACGCTGCCGAGGTCTACTTCCTCCAATTCAAGCCCGAGGTCGACAAGGAGTGGAAGGAGATCGCCAAGGCCTATAAGAAGGAGAAGGGCGTCGAGGTCAAGATCGTGACCGCCGCTTCCAACACCTACGAGGAGAAGCTCAAGTCCGAGATGTCCAAGAGCTCCGCTCCGACCCTGTTCCAGGTCAACGGCCCCACCGGTCTTAAGAACTGGAAGGATTACTGCGCCGACCTGTCCGATACCAAGCTCCGCGGTGAGCTCATTGATGACTCCCTGGCTCTGCAGTCCGACGGCAAGGATGTGTGCATCGACTGGGTTCAGGAGAGCTTCGGCATTATTTACAACAAGCAGCTGCTCGAGAAGGCTGGCTACAAGGCCGAGGACATCAACTCCTTCGACAAGCTGAAGGCTTGTGCCGATGACATCCAGGCCCGCAAGGACGAGCTTGGTGTCGAGGGTGCCTTCACTTCCGCCGGCATGGACGACTCCTCCAGCTGGCGCTACACCACCCACCTTGCCAACATGCCGCTCTACTACGAGTTTGAGAAGGAGCACAACCAGGAGGACGACGAGATCAAGGGTGAGTTCCTCGACAACTACAAGCAGATCTTCGACCTGTACATTACCGACTCCACCTGCGATCCTTCGCAGCTTGCTTCCAAGACCGGCGACGACGCCACCAACGAGTTCGCAACCGGCAAGGCCGTCTTCTACCAGAACGGCTCTTGGGCCTACTCTGACCTCGTCAAGGCCGGCATGACCGACGATCAGATTGGCATGATGCCGATCTACATCGGTGTTGACGGCGAGGAGAACCAGGGCCTGTGCTCCGGCGGCGAGAACTACTGGTGCGTCAGTTCCCAGGCTTCCGAGGATGCCCAGAAGGCCACCGAGGACTTCATGTATTGGTGCGTCACCGCTGACACCCCGACCAGCATCATCGCCGACAAGATGGGCCTGACCGCTCCGTTCAAGAGCGCCAAGGAGACCACCAACGTCTTCTCGCAGCAGGCCGTTGCCATGGCCAAGGACGGCAAGAAGACCGTCGCTTGGGACTTCGTCTACATTCCCTCCGAGGAGTGGAAGAAGAACCTCAAGCAGGCTCTGATTGCCTACGCTGCCGATAACAGCAAGTGGGACGGCGTCAAGAACGCCTTCGTCGATGGCTGGAAGACCGAGAAGGCCGCTTCCGAGTAAGCAGTTGCTGCCCAAGCTATCTGATTAGCGACAGGGGGCGGGCAGACGTTGGTTTGCCCGCCCCCTGCATATTGAAAGGACCCTTTTATGGGCAAAGCACTCAAGCGCTGGTGGCCGCTCTTTATGCTGCCCACGTGCCTGGCGTTTATGATCGGGTTCGTGATCCCTTTTATCCAGGGCTTCTATCTCTCGTTCTGCCAGTTTATTATCATTAGTAACGCGCACTTTGTCGGTATCGAGAACTACGTGCGCGCGCTGTCCGATCCGCAGTTCTCCACGTCGTTCTTCTTTACCGTGGCGTTTGCCTTCCTGTCGACGGTGCTCATCAACGTGATCGCCCTGGCCATTGCGCAGGCGCTCACCCGCAAGGCGCTCAAAGGCACCAACATCTTCCGTACGATCTTCTTTATGCCTAACCTGATCGGCGGCATCGTGCTGGGCTACATTTGGCAGATTCTGATCAACTGCCTGCTCTCCAACGTGGGCGCCCAGCTCATCGCTCTTAACTCTGCTGCTGGCTTCTGGGGCCTTATCATCCTGACCCTGTGGCAGCAGGTCGGCTACATGATGATCATCTACATCGCTGGTCTGCAGTCCATTCCGTCCGACTACATCGAGGCCGCCAAGGTCGACGGCGCTACGGCATGGCAGACGTTTTGGAAGGTTAAGATCCCTAACCTGATGCCGACCATCACCATCTGCCTGTTCCTGTCCATCACCAACGGCTTTAAGCTGTTCGACCAGAACCTCGCCCTCACCGGCGGCGCCCCCGCGCACTCCACCGAGATGCTCGCCCTGAACATCTACAACACGTTCTATTCGCGTGCCGGTATCGCATGGCAGGGCATTGGTCAGGCCAAGGCGGTTATCTTCTGCATCCTGGTCGTGGCCATCTCCATGATCCAGCTTAAGGCCACGAGGTCCAAGGAGGTGCAGCAGTAATGAAACGCGATAAGGTTATTAACCGCGCGCTCTCGATTTTCTTTACGATCCTGTCGCTCGCGTGGATCTACCCCGTGTTTATGATCGCGCTCAATTCCTTTAAGAAAGCGACCGCAATCAGCACCACCACGGCGTTCGATCTGCTCACGCCCGAGACGTTCAACGGCCTTGCAAACTACTTGCACGCTCTTAACGAGCAGGGCTTTGCCTCGGCATTTATGTGCTCGCTCATCATCACGGTCACGTCGGTCGTGCTGATCTTGGTGTGCTGTTCCATGTGCGCTTGGTATGTGGTTCGTGTCAACAACAAGATCTCGAACTTCTTCTATTACCTGTTCGTCTTCTCGATGGTCGTGCCCTTCCAGATGCTCATGTTCACGCTGTCCAATTTGGCGGACCGCATCGGCTTCAACACGCCGTTCAACATCTGCTTTATCTACCTCGGCTTTGGCGCGGGCCTGGCGGTCTTTATGTTCGCCGGTTTTGTAAAGAACATCCCGCTCGAGATCGAGGAGGCGGCCATGATTGATGGCTGCAACCCGGTCCAGGTGTTCTTTAAGATCGTCCTTCCCATCATGAAGCCCACCTATCTTTCGGTCGGCATCCTCGAGACCATGTGGGTCTGGAACGACTATCTGCTGCCCTACCTTACGCTCGACTCCACCAAGTACAAGACCATTCCTATCTTGATCCAGTACTTCCGCGGCGGCTACGGCCACGTCGAGCTCGGCCCCATGATGGCCTGCATCATGATGGTCGTTATCCCTATCGTTATCATGTACATCCTCTGTCAGAAGTACATCATCGACGGCGTGGTGGCAGGTGCCGTCAAGGGCTGATGCCGTAACTGTTTTGCAAGTTTCTGCGGCGCCCCTCAGCGCGGCGCCGCATATCGAAAGGTAGAGACATGGCCGAGATCGTTCTCAAACATGTTCAGAAGGTGTATCCCAACAACGAGTCAAAAAAGAAGGGCTTCTTTGGCAAAAAGAAGAAGACCGAGGAGAAGAAGCACAACCTCAAGGTTACCGAGGACGGTGTGCTCGCTGTAGAGGACTTCAACCTCACCGTTCACGACCAGGAGTTCGTCGTCCTCGTTGGCCCCTCTGGCTGCGGTAAGTCCACGACGATGCGCATGGTCGCCGGCCTGGAGGACATTACCTCGGGCGATGTGCTCATCGACGGCAAGCGTGTCAACGACGTGGCGCCCAAGGACCGCGACATCGCCATGGTGTTCCAGAGCTACGCTCTGTACCCCAATATGACGGTGTACGAGAACATGGCATTTACGCTCGAGCTCAAGAAGGTTCCCAAGGACGAGATCGACCGCAAGGTTCGCTCTGCTGCCGAGATTCTGGGCATTACCGAGTACCTCGACCGTAAGCCCAAGGCGCTCTCCGGCGGCCAGCGCCAGCGTGTCGCTATCGGCCGCGCCATCGTGCGTGACCCCAAGGTTTTCCTGATGGACGAGCCGCTGTCCAACCTGGACGCCAAGCTTCGTAACCAGATGCGTGCCGAGCTCATTAAGCTGCGCCACGAGATCAAGGGCACGTTCATTTATGTTACTCACGACCAGACCGAGGCCATGACCCTTGGCGACCGTATCGTGGTCATGAAGGACGGCGTCGTCCAGCAGATCGCCACGCCGCAGGAGGTCTTCAACCATCCCGCGAACATCTTCGTCGCCGGTTTCATCGGCGTGCCGCAGATGAACTTCTTCGATGCCCAGCTGGTGCGCTCGGGCAACGGCTTTACCGTCAAGACCGAGGATATGAACGTGGCGCTCGCCCCCGAGACTTGCGCTCAGCTTGCCCTCAACTGGAACGGCGGCGACGTGAAGGAGATTACGGCCGGCGTGCGTCCCGAGCAGATCCTGCTTGCCGACAAGGGCGAGGAGGGCGCGCTCCAGGGTACCGTCGAGGTGACCGAGCTCATGGGCTCGACCGAGCATGTCCACGTGACCGCTCCCGACGGCCAGTTTGTCCTGATTATCCCCGTCGTCGACCTCGAGGCCAAGGGCGCGCTCAAGGCTGGCGACACCATCTGGTTCAAGTTCGAGAAGAACGCGACCCACCTCTTCGATAAGGTCTCTGGCAAGAACCTTATCTAGGCCCGGTGCATCCAGGCCCTCCCTTTGGGCGACTGCGGTATTGCCATCCTTTTGCCGCGGTCACATATAAGGCTCCCCTCCCGTCCACCGGGCGAGAGGGGAGCCTTTCTTTGTGTTGGGGTTGTCTGGCCGGTCGTTTGTCTCGATCTGTAACGGGTAGGGCCGATTTCGGACGTTAGATGTTACAGATTGAGATAAACCCAAGGGGAGGGGCCGGTATGTCTCAATCTGTAACAGCTGGGACCGTTTTTACCGAGTAGTTGTTACAGATCGAGATTGTTTGGTCGAGTCGGGTCACAGGGTAACGTACGGGCACAAAAAACGGAGCCGTGTTGCCACGACTCCGTTTCTCAAGAGGATGGGTAAGGGAAGCGAAATTAGTTCAGGTGCCAAATCTCGTCGTTGTACTGGGAGATCGTGCGGTCAGACGAGAAGGTGCCGGCGTTGGCGATATTGATGAGCGTCTTGCGCATCCAGGCGTCCTGGTCCTCGTAGTCGGCCAACACGCGCTCCTTGGTCTGGATGTACTCCTCGATGTCGAGCAGGGCCATAAACCAGTCCTTGCCCTTAATGTCATCGTGCAGGCGCTGCAGGCGCTCGACGTTGCCGGTCGCCATAAAGGCCGGGTTGGTGATGAAGTCCACCAGCAGTTTAATGCCGGGCTTGCGGTAGAGCACACCGGCGTCATAGGTGCCGTCGGCATAGAGCTGCTCGACCTGTTTGGACGAGGCGCCAAAGGTATAGATATTCTCGTCGCCCACGAGCTCGGCAATCTCCACGTTGGCGCCGTCGAGCGTGCACAGGGTTAGGGCGCCGTTGAGCATGAACTTCATGTTGGAGGTGCCGCTCGCCTCCTTGGAGGCCAGGCTGATCTGCTCGGAGATATCAGCGGCGGGGATCACGCGCTCGGCGGCGGTGACGTTGTAGTTCTCGATCATGACGACCTGCAGGTAGGGAGCCACGTCGGGGTCGTTTGCAATCCACTGCGACAGCGTCAAGATCAGATGGATGATGTCCTGCGCGATAGTGTAGGCAGGCGCCGCCTTGCCGCCAAAGATGATGGTGACGGGGTGCTTAGGTCTGTTGCCGTTTTTGATATCGAGGTACTTCCAGATGATGTAGAGCGCGAGCATCTGCTGACGCTTGTACTCGTGGATGCGCTTGACCTGGACGTCGATGATGGCATTGGAGGGAATGGTCACGCCCTGCTCGAGCGCCATGAACTGGCGCATGATGGCCTTGGCTTCGACCTTGGTGGCGGCCAGGCGCTCAAGAACGTCCTTGTCGTCGGCGAACTTGGCGAGTTTGCTCAGATCGCCGGTGCTGCGCCAGTCGGTGCCGATCACATCGTCGAGCAGGCTAGCGAGCGCGGGGTTGGCCCCATGGATCCAGCGGCGGAAGGTGATGCCGTTGGTCTTGTTGGAGAACTTCTCGGGATAGATTTCGTAGAACGGATGAAGCTCGGTGTCCTCCAAGATCTTGGTGTGGAGGGCGGCTACGCCGTTGATGGAGAAGCCAAAGTGGATGTCCACGTGGGCCATGTGGACGGTGTCGTATTCGTCGATGATGGCGACGCGCGGGTCATCGTGCTCGGCCTTCGCGACCTCATCGAGCTTGACGATAATGTCGGCGATGGCAGGGGAGACCTTCTGCAGGCTGGCGAGCGGCCACTTCTCGAGCGCCTCGGCAAGAATCGTGTGGTTAGTGTAGGCGACCATGGAGCGTACGATGGTCACGGCCTCGTCAAACTCGATGCTATGCTCGGTGGTGAGCAAGCGAATGAGCTCGGGGATGACCATGGTGGGGTGCGTGTCGTTAATTTGGACCACGGCGTAGTCGGCCAGATCGTGCAGGTTGCTGCCGCGCTCGATGGCCTCGTCGATCAGGAGCTGGGCGGCGTTGCTCACCATGAAGTATTCCTGGTAGATGCGAAGCAGGCGGCCCTGCTCGTCGGAATCGTCGGGGTAGAGGAACAAGGTGAGGTTCTTGGCGATCTCGGTCTTGTCGAAGTCGATGGAACTGCCGGGGACCAGGCCGTCGTCGACGCTCGCCAGGTCGAACAGGCGCAGGCGGTTCTTGGTGGGCTGGCCGTAACCGGGCACATCGATGTTGACGAGCTTGGAGGTAACGGCAAAATCGCCGAATTCGACGGTGTAGGAGCGGTCATCGTCGACTAGGATGTCCTGCTCACCGAGCCACTCGTCGGGGACGGCCTTCTGCTGGTTGTCGACAAAGCGCTGACGGAACAGGCCGTAGTGATAGTTGAGGCCCACGCCATCGCCGGTCAAGCCCAGCGTGGCGATGGAATCCAGGAAGCACGCGGCCAGGCGGCCCAGGCCGCCGTTGCCGAGCGACGGCTCGACCTCGAACTCCTCGATCTTGTTGAGGTTGTGGCCTGCGGCGGTGAGCTGGTCCTTAACCTCGTCGTAGATGCCGAGGTCGATCATGTTGTTGATGAGCAGCTTGCCGATCAAAAATTCGGCGGAAATGTAATAGAGCTTTTTCTTGCCGTTGTTGAGCGGGCGGGCGGCGGAGCGCTCCTGCACGAGTTTGACCAGCAGCTTGTAAACGCGACGGTCGTCGAGCTGCTCGAGCGAGGTGCCAAAAGACTGCTCGGCGAGTTCCATGAGGTTAATTTGGGGCATGTTTTCTCCTGTGATGGGTTGTTTCATGTCTGCAATTCATAAGAAGCCCGCGCGAGGGGATTGGGGTGGCCTCGCGCGGGAAAAGCGTTCGCGTCCGCACGGTGGGGAGGGGTTGGGCGCGGTAGCTCCTATTGAGGAAGCTCGATTTCGGCTTCCGACGGGATGCGGAAGTAGGTCTCGGTCCAGTCGGTGAGTTTGTGCTCGAGCTCGCGGGTGATGGCGCCGTCGAGCATGCGCCAGGTCCAGTTGCCGCCCAGCGTGGCAGGGGTGTTGATGCGCGCCTCGTTGCCCAAGTTGAGCAGGTCCTGCATGGTGTAGATGCACGTGTCGCTCACGCTGGCGGCGATGGCGCGGTTGAGTGCATCTGCCATGGGTTCGCCGGCCTGCTGATGGGTGTACAGGGCTGCCTGCTCGCGCTGACGCGGGGTGGCCGTTCCCTCAAACCAACCGCGCGCCGTCTCGTTATCGTGGGTGCCCACATAGGCGACGGTGTTGGCGATGTAGTTATGCGGCAGGTAGTACGAGTTGGTGCCCTCAAAGGCAAACTGCAGGATCTTCATGCCGGGGAAGCCCGAGTTGTCGCGCATGTCGATGACGCCGGGGGTGAGGAAGCCCAGGTCCTCGGCGATGATGGGCAGCGTGCCGAGCTTTTCCTCGAGCGTCTTGAAGAACTTGAGGCCGGGACCCTGCGTCCACGAACCGTAGGACGAATCGGGTGAGGAGAACGGCACCTCCCAATAGGCTTCGAAGCCGCGGAAGTGATCCAGGCGGATGACGTCGTACATGTCGAGGGCGGCGCGAATGCGGCCCTCCCACCAGGAGAAGCCGTCGGACTCCATGGCGTCCCAGTCGTAGATGGGGTTGCCCCAGTACTGGCCGGTGGCCGAGAACTGGTCGGGCGGCGTGCCGGCGACGCTCACGGGATTGCCGGCGGCGTCGATCTTAAAGAGCTCAGGCGTCGCCCACATCTCGACGGAGTCACGCGAGACATAGATGGGCAGGTCGCCGATGATGAGAATGTCGCGCTCGTTGGCATAGGCCTTGAGGCGGCTCCACTGGCGATCGAAGAAGTACTGCGTCATCTGGTGGTAGAGCATACGCGCCGGATGGTCGGCGCAGACCTTGGCGGAAGCCTCGCCGCGGGTGCGGAGCTCCGCGGGCCACTCCCAAAACGCCTTGAGACCGCACTCCTCTTTGACGGTCATGAACTCACAGTAGGGGATGAGCCAGTCCTCGTTGGCCTGGATAAAGTCATCGAAATCGGCCGGCTTGTCGGCGGCAAAGCGCTCGGCGGCGCGGTCGAGAATCTGACGGCGGCCACCAAAGATGGCACCGTAGTCGACATTGCTGGGGTCGGATCCCAGATACACGCCATCGATATCGCGCTGCTCCAGATACCCTGCCTCGATAAGCTCGGCAAAGTCGATAAAGTTGGGGTTGCCTGCGCGGGCCGAGAACGACTGATAGGGCGAATCGCCATAGCTGGTCGTCGTAAGGGGCAGAATCTGCCAGTAATGTTGTTTGCACGAGGCGAGAAAATCGACGAAGTCGTAGGCATTCCAGCCAAAGCCGCCGATTCCGTATGGTCCGGGCAGAGATGAGACGGGCATGAGGACGCCGCTTGCACGCTCCATGAATGCGCTCACCAACCTTCTTGTTGTGGGGTCGGCCTGCCGATGGGTGTGCAGTCCGCCTCCGATGTTCCGATTCGATACGCCTATT
>UQZC01000053.1 GCA_900545505.1 uncultured Collinsella sp. | reverse complement strand
GGCGGCCGATGCGCCCGAGGGCGCAAGCGCTGCCCCCATCATCGCCGACAAGGTGGCCGACGGCACCTATCCGATCACCGTAGATTCCAGCTCGAACATGTTCAGGATTGTGGACGCCCAGCTCATCGTGGAAAACGGCTCCATGCACTGCGTGATGACACTTTCCGGCACGGGCTACGGCAAGCTCTTCATGGGCACGGGTGACGAGGCTGCCGCCGCGAGCGAGGCCGACTTCATCCCCTATGTGGAAAACGCGGAAGGCAAGTACACCTACGACGTGCCCGTTGAAGCGCTCGACAAGGACACCGCCTGCGCCGCGTGGAGTATTAGAAAAGAGCGGTGGTACGACCGCACGCTCGTATTCGAATCCGCCGGCGTCGATCTGCGCGCCGACGCACTGAAGTAACGCCATGCGGTCGATTCTTCCCAAGGGGGAAAACAGGAAGCGCCGCAGCATCGCGGCGCACGCGATCGCCTGCGTTCTCGTCGCCCTGCTCGCGCTTCCCTTCGCGGGGTGCAGTGCGAGCCCGAACGCGACCGGTGGTATGGCAGACTCTCAGGAATACACTGTGAGTGTCTCGCTTTCCGGCGGGACAGGGCGCGCAAGTATCGCCTCACCCACCACAATTGTGAAGGATGGCGACACCTACACCGCGACCATCACCTGGTCGAGTTCGAACTACGACAAGATGACCGTCAACGGCGTGGACTACGCGCCCGTAAACGACGGCGGCAACTCCACGTTCGAGATACCCGTCACGCTCGACGAGGACATCGACGTGTCGGCCGAGACCGTCGCCATGTCGACGCCGCACACCATCGACTACACGCTCCACTTCGACTCATCCACCATGAAGGAGAAAACGGGCGACGATGCAAGCGGCGGCTCCCCTGCGGGAACGGCTTCAAGCGCCGCGGCTGACTTCCACAACGCCGATTTGGGCTGCGGCTGGGAGCCGACGGGGGCGCTTCAGCTTGAATACGCCAAGCACTTCACTGTCGACGAGTTCGAAGGCGGCCTGCGGCTTATCTGCGTTTCGAACGGGGAGCGCTTCCTCGTGGTGCCGCAAGATGCGAAGGTACCTGATGGGTTGAGCTCCGACATCGCGGTCATAAGGCGCCCCGCCGACAAGGTGTACCTCGTGTCGTCGGCGACGATGTGTCTGGTCGACGCGCTCGATGCGAACGACAATATCTTGATGTCAGGCACGAAGGCCGACGATTGCTCGGTCGCGGGCTTCAAAAGCGCGCTCGAAAGTGGGGCGATCGCCTACGGCGGCAAGTACAGCGCGCCCGACTACGAGCGAATATCGGCCTCGGGCTGCACGCTCGCCATCGAGAACACCATGATCAACCACACGCCGGATGTGAAGGAAAAGCTGCAGAAGCTCGGGCTCGTCGTGCTCACCGAACAGTCGTCGAGCGAGCCCGAAGCACTCGGGCGCCTCGAGTGGATTAAGCTTTTCGGCGTCCTGTTCGACAAGGAAGACGAGGCCGCGCACCTGTTCAACGAGCAGAAGACCCGCGTCGAGCAAACGTCGGGACTCGCGTCGTCAGGTAAAACCGTGGCGTATTTCTACATAAACTCGAACGGGGCCGCCGTCACGCGGCGGGCGGGCGACTACGTGGCACAGATGATCGAGCTTGCAGGCGGCAGCTACGCGCTCGATGACACGCAGACGGCGTCGACGTCAGGTTCGTCAGTAACGCTCGAAATGGAGCGCTTCTACGCGACGGCGAAGGATGCCGACATCATCGTCTACAACGGCACCATCGACGAATCGGTTGCCACCTTGAACGACTTCGTAAGCAAAAACGCGCTATTGTCGCAGTTCAAAGCCGTGAAGAACGGCAACGTCTGGGTCACATGCGCCGACATGTACCAGCAGATGACTTCTACCGCCGACATTATCGACGAGCTGCACGGGGCGTTCACCGGCGATGACGCGAGCGACTTCCATTATCTGAGGAAGCTTGGCTAGCGTCATGAGAAGCCGGCTTTCCATGACATACGACGAATCGGGGCGCGCCGCGCGGTGTCGCGTCGTGACGGCGCTGCTCGCCGTTGTCCTCATCGTGCTCGTCGGGGCCAACCTGTGCATCGGGAGCGTGCTCGTGCCCGCAGACCACATCCCAGGCATCCTTTCGGGCGGCGCGGCCAATTCCATGGAAAGCCAAGTCATCTGGGAGATTCGCCTGCCGCGTGTGCTTTCAGCCGTGCTTCTCGGCGGGGCGCTTTCCCTCTCTGGGTTCCTGCTGCAGACGTTTTTCAACAACCCCATCGCCGACCCGTTCATCTTGGGCGTCTCCTCGGGCGCAAAGTTCGTCGTCGCACTTACGATGATCGTACTTCTGGGCGCGAACCAGGCCATGTCCTCGCCGGCCATGGTGGTCGCAGCGTTTCTGGGCTCGCTTATCACCATCGGCTTCGTGCTCCTCATCGCACGGCGCATAAGTTCCATGGCCATGCTCATCGTGGCGGGCGTCATGGTGGGATACATCTGCTCGGCGGCGACGAACTTCCTCATCGCCTTCGCCGACGACCAGTCCATCGTGAACCTGCACAACTGGTCTTTGGGTAACTTCTCGGGTTCGAGCTGGGACGACGTCGCGGTCATCGCGGTCGTGGTGATCACCGTGAGCGCATGCGTATTCGCGATATCGAAGCCCCTTTCCGCCTTCCAGCTGGGAGAAGCCTACGCGAAAAGCGTCGGCGTGAACGTCGCACGCTTCCGCGTGGTGCTCGTCCTTCTAGCGAGCATGCTCTCCGCCTGCGTGACCGCGTTCGCTGGTCCGGTGTCGTTCGTAGGCATCGCGGTTCCGCATCTCGTTAAGTCGGCGCTGAAGTCGTCGAAGCCCATCCGAGTGATTCCTGCGTGCTTCTTGGGAGGCGCCATCTTCTGCGCGGGCTGCGATTTGATCGCGCGCACGCTGTTCTCCCCCGTCGAGCTTTCCATCAGCGCCGTCACCGCCATCTTCGGCGCGCCGGTGGTTATCGCACTCATGTTGAAGAAGCGGGTGAGGTAGATGGGGGAATTCGTGCCGCGGCCCAAAACGCTCGGAGGGGAGTCGAACCTCGAAACCCCGGTCGAAACGCAGGCTGACGGAGCACCGCTTTTCCGCATAAGCGACCTGTCGGCGGGCTACGACAAGAAGGTCGTAGTCGAAGGCGTCGATCTGGAGGTTCGCGCGGGCGACGTCGTGGCGCTCATCGGGCCGAACGGCTCGGGCAAGTCGACCATCTTGAAAACCATCACACGCCATCTGGCACCGCTTGCCGGCGCGGTCGAGCTCGACGGGCGGGAGATCTCCCGATGGAAGACGGCGGAGTTCGCAAGGAACCTTGCCGTTATGCTGACAGATCGCCCCCGGACCGAACTCCTCACCTGCCGCGATATCGTAGAGGCGGGAAGGCATCCCTACACCGGGCGAATGGGAACACTCACGCCCGATGACCATAATCGGGTCGACGAGGCCATGAAAACCGCACAAGTGGAAGAGCTCGCCGAGCGCGACTTCATGCAGATAAGCGACGGGCAACGCCAGCGCGTCATGCTCGCACGCGCCATCGCGCAGGATCCGCGTGTGCTCGTGCTCGACGAGCCCACGTCGTATCTCGATATCCGCTACCAGATCGACCTGCTGCGAATACTTCGCCACCTTTCGAAATCGCGGAATGTGGCTGTCATCATGTCCATCCACGAACTCGAGCTCGCGCAGAAAAGCGCCGACAAGGTGATTTGCGTGAAGGACGGACGGGTCTTCCGCGCCGGCGCACCCGAGGACATATTCACGCGCGAGACGATTGGCGAGCTCTACGGCCTTCAACATGGCACCTTCAACGAGCGCTTCGGCAGCGTGGAAATTGGGCGCCCACACGGCGATGCGCACACGTTCGTCATCGCTGGCGCAGGTACGGGGTCGGCTGTGTTTCGCCAGCTCATCCGGCAGGGCAAGGCGTTCTACGCGGGCGTTCTGCACGAAGGGGACATCGACTGCGAGCTCGCGCGCGACCTAGCGACGGAATGCGTGGCCGAGCGCGCCTTCGAGCCAATCGGGGATAAAACCATAGCCCGCGCCAAAGAGCTCCTCGTCCACTGCGCACGCCTTATCGTGTGCCCCGCCGCCTTCGGCACCATAAACGCCCGCAACGCAGAGCTCGTCGAGTTCGCACGCTCGCATGGTATCGAGGTCATGCGAGCGTGCGAAGGCGCATCGGAGGATTCCAATGGATACGCCTAGGCGAGGTCCAAGAAATCGTCCGCATCCCCATCTGACACTATTTCACCGCAACTTAGAAGGTGTCGGCGTATAACGCTTCACCCCAAATTAAATTGATTCGTTGAATAGACACATTACAAATCTTTAGACTTCGTTTAATCCACAAGTGGGTATTATCACACATGAAGCACACGTGAAAGGATATACCCATGTCGCTTACACAGTCAGCAGAGCGTGCAGCGCTTAACAAGCTCATCGATTATCTCGACGACAACCCGCAAGAAAACATCGACAAAATCATGGATCTCGTGAACAAGCTGGTCCCCAATCGCGTATTTCCTGTACAGCGAGAGGCATTCACCAATGTCATCAAGAGCCGCGGCAATTGGTATGACCTGATCATGCGTGTGTTCAGCCTTAATCCCCAGATGCGAACCAAACTGCTTAAGACTCTCATTGTCGACGCCAACCTGCTTGCTTGGCCAGAGCAGGAAAAGAACCGCGAAAAGTACCAGTGCAACGTTCCGTGGGCCATCCTGCTCGATCCCACGAGCGCCTGCAACCTGCATTGCACGGGCTGCTGGGCCGCCGAGTACGGCCACAAGCAGAATCTCCCGTTCGAAGACATCGACTCTATCGTTACGCAGGGCAAAGAGCTCGGTACGCATATCTACATCTATACCGGCGGCGAGCCGCTCGTCCGCAAGCACGACCTGATCAGAATTTGCGAAAAACATCAGGACTGCGTGTTTCTCTGCTTTACCAACTCCACGCTGATCGACGAGGCCTTCTGTGACGATATGATTCGCGTAGGTAATTTTGTCCCCGCCATCAGCGCCGAGGGCAATGAGCACACCACCGACGCCCGTCGCGGCGAGGGTACCTACGCAAAGATCGAGCACGCCATGAAACTCCTGGGCGAGCGCGACTTTCCATTTGGTACCGCCACCTGTTGGACCAGCGCCAATGCCGATACGGTTGCTACCGAGGAGAACATGGACTGGATGATCGGCAAGGGAGCACTCTTCTGCTGGTACTTCCACTTTATGCCGGTTGGCCGCAATGCAACCCCCGAGCTCATGCCCACGCCCGAGCAGCGCGAGCACATGTATCACTTTATCCGCGAAATGCGTGAGAAGAAGCCGCTGTTTACGCTCGACTTCCAAAACGACGGCGAGTTTGTAGGCGGATGTATCGCCGGCGGCCGCCGCTACCTGCACATCAACGCCGCCGGAGACGTGGAGCCGTGCGTGTTCATCCACTACTCAAACGCCAACATCCACGATGTGAGCTTACTCGACGCGCTGCGCTCTCCCCTCTTTATGAAGTACTACGAGAACATGCCGTTCAACGACAACTACCTCAAACCATGCCCCATGCTCGAGAATCCCGACGTGCTACCCAAAATGGTTGCCGAGAGTGGCGCAATGAGCACCGATCTTATCGAGAAGGAGTCACCCGAGCAGCTGCGCGAAAAGACCCAGGCTGCCGCCGAGGCATGGTCACCTGTCGCCGACCGCATCTGGAACGACTCCGACGATCCGCTATACGCCAAGCGTCACGAGGATAAGTCACAGGGTATGGCCGATAGCGACATGCACAAGTTCGAAAAGCAGGGCCGCACGCTCAAAAACGGCGATTAATGCTGTTCTACACGACAAACGCTCAGAAATGAAGCGGAGCAGTCTCGAGGCTCATCTTCGAGGCTGCTCCGCCTTACCATCAAAACAGTTTTACTAAGTTGCGGTGAAATAGGGACTAGATCGGCCTTCCAATAACCAAAACAATCCCTATTCCACCGCAACTTCTATAAGTTGTTGAATTATCGATGCTATTCGAAGCGAGATTCCAGACTCGACAGACCGTTGAGAGTCAGATCGTTGGCGACCTCAGAGACGCGCTCGATAGGAACCGAGCCGTCAGACAGCGCCCACGTGCGATAGATACCGATAATACCCGACAGCAAAAACGCCAGATAGTAGTCGAACATTTCGTCCTTGAGACCTTGGGGCAGCAGATCTCGCTCGGCAATCTCGTGCTCGAGCGGCGCACGAAGACGAGCCATGAAATCATCGAGCGGAATATTCTCGATCAGCTGACGATTGAGCACCAAGTTGTTGCACAGTGCCTCGTTAACGGTTTTAAAGAAGGTCGCCGCCGCGCTCAGGGCGCACTCGTTGGTGTCGCCGTCCATGGAAGCAAGCGTTTTCTCGACTGAGACGACAATCATCTCCACCACATCGACGGCAATGGCATCGAGCAGGCCGTCAACCGTACCAAAGTGAACGTAAAAGGTCTTGCGGTCGACATTGGCCTCGCGCGCGATGGCACTCACCGTAATGTCTGCCAGCGGCTTTTCCATGAGCAGGCGCTCGAAAGCCGAAAGGATGGCATTACGGCTGCGAACGATGCGACGATCAAGACGCGGTTTGCTGGTTGCCATGGGCGTGTCCCTTCGATATGCGAGCATTCATCAACAGATGAGAGATAATCTACGTAAGAGGATTATCCCCCATACAGCACAAATATGCCTCGCATCATGAAGAACGCACGACTGCCCTACTGCGACTTAGGGTGCTTCTTCTTATTGAGTGCCGACGGAGATACGCGAATACCGTCTCCTGTCTGACGCACATAGGCCTTATGAGCCGGCTTTGCGGTCCCAGAAGCCTTCTGAGCGTGCTTCTTGGGATCAACGGTAACAGCATTCGTGGGGTGCGGCTTAGTGGGCGCAGAGGGCGTCTGAGGCGTGCGGCCGAGCTTGCGCATCACGCGATCCCAGCGCGCATGGATGCTCTCGTTGTGGGCGCTCTTAAGTCCCAGCAGGGGCGCAGCCAAAATGGTAGGCGCAATAAACGTAATGAGACGCCACAGCAGATAGCCGGCGGTCGAAGCCGAACCGAAGAAATGACCCAAGAACAATGCAAAGCCGCCCTCAGCGCCACCAGTTCCACCGGGCAAGGGAACCGCAGAGCTTAACAGCTGGACAAAGGCGCTCGCGGCCATGACCGAGAAAAAGTCGACCTCGTGGTGGCCAAAGGCAAGCATCAGGAAATACGGAACCAGATAGAAAAACGCGAGCTGCAGCATGGTGATAGACACGGTGAGCAGCATGGAAGAAAAATGTCCGGCCGAAAGCTTGAACTTCTCGGAGAAGGAGTAGATCTCGCCATCGACAAACGTGCGCCAACTCTCGATCTTAGTGGCCGAGACACCAATGCGCTCAAGCCAATTGATGATGCAATGGGCGACGCGCGTGACGGTCTTAGGCATGAGCGCGACGGCGAAGATGCCAAGCAAGATGCAGCAGTGTCCACCAAAGCTAAAGACGCACAGCAGCGTCATGTCGCCGTAGCGTTCGGCAAAAAACGGCATACGGGCGAGCAGCAGGATAGCGCCCCAGGCGACCAGGCCAAACTGGTACACGATAAAACGCGTGAATTGCGTGGCGCCGGCCTCGCCCACGTTTTGGCCGGCCTTGGTCAGGCGATAGATCTGAGCCGGGGTGGAGCCCATCATCATGGGCGTCAGGTTGCCAAAGAAGATGCCACTCGCCTCGACCGAGATCAGGTCGCGGATGCCGACGGGCGAATTGGGATCGAGCCAGACGGCGATCGCATAGGCCACAATGCCAAAGAACAGGTACATGAACATGCAAAGACACGCGACAACGAGCCATGACGCCTGGACGCTCGACATAGCGGCCCAAAACTGCCCCATCTGCCCGGTTACCACCAGATAGACGATATAACCTACCAGCACGACGCCGATAAAGATGGCGCCGCGGCGTGCGCTCTTATTGTCATCGCCGCCCGAGGCCTCAACCTCGACCTGGGGCTTAGACGTATGCTGAGAGGACTCCGTCATGAGACTCCTTCTAACAGTCAAAATATCTTGGATATTGTACCCGTAAGGGCCATAGGCAGAACGCAAAGCTCTGGTTCAAACGGGAATTGCAGACGGTTGTTTGAAAATAAAAAACCCGGCCTTCCATAGGAAGTCCGGGTATCAGATGCGTGGTAGCCCGTACCAGATTCGAACTGGTGATCTCCGCCTTGAGAGGGCGGCGTCCTAAACCGCTAGACGAACGGGCCACATGACATCTGCACTGCCGTGCTGCAAGGAAATATATTACGGGACAAAAAACGTCAGCGCAAGAAGAAATTCCAAATTGCCGAAAAATTGTCGGCAGGTTATGGAACACGCAGGTAAACTAGGTAGCTAATTCAAGTTGAGATGGACCAAAAGAGCTTCGCGATCGTTGGGAATGTTGTCTTCGATCACGGCGTCGAGGGCGGAGTTGAGAAGCTGCCCCAGTTCCGGCCCGGGCTTGACTCCAGCACGGATCAAGTCGCCGCCGTTGATGGCGAGCATCTTGAGCGTATAGGGCTCCCCCGCCCTCAGCAGCTCGTGCGCCATCGCGCGCATCTCCTCAATCGTCTCAACGTAATAGAAGCACGACGGGGCCTTGCCAAGTGTGTCGGCACGCTTAAGGTCCATGAGCTCGTCAATCAGGCGGGCCGTGTCGACGCCCTCACCCGAAAGCGCGCGCATCATATTGAGCAGACAGGAACGCTCGG
>UQZC01000052.1 GCA_900545505.1 uncultured Collinsella sp. | reverse complement strand
AACCGGCTCCACAGTTCCGATGAGGCTCGCACGTACCGAGCCGATGTCCTTAACGCCCTGCATATAAAGCATGTAAGCAAAAAACGAGCCGATAACCACGAACACCGCGAGCGCCTCGACGCCGGCAGCGTCGAGCGCCGGCATATGCGCCCAGGGCTGCACGAAGACGCACGAGACCACGCCCGCCGTGAGCATTGCCGAACCCGTGACGATGGGGCTGCCGTATTCGGGCAGGATCTTGGCGGGAATCACCGCCATACACGCGGCGCTGACCGCACACATAAGACCTGCTGCCAGGCCAAGCGGCGAAATATTCAGGCTGGTGGGGTCACCGCCGGTGGCGATTAAAAAGGTTCCACCCAGAGCCAGGCCAATGCCGATGACTTCGCGAGTACGCGGCATGCGGCGATCGATCACGCAGGTGTAGCCCATGATGATAACGAGCTGCAGGCACTGGAGCACCGTCGCGGTTCCGGCGTTCGTCAGGCGCACGGCCGAAAGATAGCAAAACTGGTTGAACAGCAGGCCAAAGGCGGTAAAGAGCAGCAGCTGCTTGCGATCGGCGGGTGTGGTCCAGAGCTTGACCAGGCGTGCGCGGTCGCGCGTGACAACCACAGCCATAAAGAGCAGGCCGGCGAGAATCTGCCGTATGCTCATAAGCCACAGCGTATCGACATGGTAGGTATCGAACAAAAAACTCGCGCTGGTGCCCGAGAAGCCCCAAAACGAACCGCCCACCAGCGTAGCCAAGACGCCCGTGATCATCTTGCGCGTCGAAGCGCTGTTCAGGCGGTCGCGCCATGCGCGACGGGTGTTGCGGCTGAGCTCGTCGGTGCCCTCGGGCACATCAATGTTCGATATATCGGTCATCGGCACCGAAGCCCCTGTGCCTTCGACCTGCTCGACACACTCTTTGCTCATTCCACTCCCCCGAAACAGCCTGGGAACAATTCGGCTTACCTTACCACGGCGAAGGCACCAGCTGGAGGCTTGTCCGCTTATCGGTAGGACAATTCCGCAGGCGTCTTTCCATAGCTCGATACCGCAATGGCCTTGCATTAGTCGACAGCCAAATCGCGGCAGCAGACTCTTTTGAAATGGATATGACAAAGCCCCCGAATTCCACAATGTAAGCGATTTTTAAAAATGTTCTTGCCACCGAGTTCAGGCTCCGTTATATTATCCCTTGCGCACTTGCGCACCCTTGATCGGGCGTTTAGCTCAGGGGGAGAGCGCTTCCCTGACACGGAAGAGGTCAGAAGTTCAAATCTTCTAACGCCCACCAAATGTTCGCAGCTCAGAGGCTATGTCTCTGAGCTGTTTTGTTTTATGCCGCCAAATCCGCTGGCAGCTCCAACCGCCCAAGCAACCACCCTGCCCATGCACAAAACCGCGTCAATAGCCACCGAGGCCGAGACCAACGCGTCTCGAACCCATCCGAGCCGCAACTTCTCGACAAAACGCCGCGATGTCTGCGCCCTGCGGTATCCTTGAGCCACTTGCACCTGCAGCACCAAGGAGCCGCCATGCGCACCGAGCTCGATGTCCCCTTTTCGCACAAAGAAGAAGCCAAGGCGCTGGGCGCCAAATGGGACCGGACCAAGAAGATCTGGTATGTACCCAGCGGCGTCAACCCCGAGCCCTTTGCCGAGTGGCTGCCCGGTGTTGACCGATCCGACCCCTCAGCGCCGTATATATATCTAGTACTGGGCAAGCGCGAGTGCTGGAAGTGTCACAAAGAGACCTCGGTCGCGGCCTTCGGCATTCCCTATCGAACCGATAACGACGAGAGCATCGCCATCGCGCACGCGCCCAACGAAGCCAGGTACATTGCCATCGACACGGCCAACGCCAACGCACTCGCCATCGTGCCCGCTCTTGGCTGCGTGCCGGGCGAGATCCGCGACTACCTTCATAAGCGCTGCGGCTACAAGCCCGTAGGCGCGCGAGCCTCCAAAGCCCCGTCGCTCGGCAACACGTGCACCAGTTGCGACGCGATGCAAGGCAGCCGCTATCTGTTCGAGGAGCCCTCGTCCCCGTTTGCCCTCACTGCCATCAACAAGCTGCCGGCACTGGAGTTTATACGCGTCGAAGTTGCCGGCGTCTTTGGCGTCCCGGCCACGCGTACCAACTTTGACCAGGCGCTCTTTACCTGGGCACGCGACCATCACGCCGAGTTCCATAAGCAGCTTGGTGAGGGGATTTATTTGTAGGGGCAACATCGAGGTATCGAGGAGCAGGGGTTGATTGTTAAATAATCTCGAAACGCTACAGCCCCAGAATATGCTCCAGGTAGCCCTTGTTGAACCAGAACGATTGCTTCGTCATCCAGCGCCCGTCGGGCAGTTCGTAAGCATTCCTTGCGATGTCACCGATCTCTGTTCCATCGGCAAACTTGTAAGCCGCTTTTGACGTATGCGGGCGAACGTGAACAATTGGATTGTCCGCCATACCGGGCAGATTGTTAGTCACTTTGAGCTTTCCGCTCGCATCCCGATACGGATTGAGCTCAACGCCCTCACGTATTACCTTTCGCGTCTCATCCCAACAAGCTTTCGCTGGGCCTTCGATTTCGTTTTCTCCCATTGCCCAGAACAAACAACGATCGAGACGCAGCACGCCATCGTGGTCCTCACGGAACACAACGAAGAAAAAGCGATTGGTCTCAAGGCACGCATGAAGAGGCGACGTCTCCCAGTCTTCTTCAATCAAACGCTTGAACTCAAACGGTGGGAACGACATAGCCTGTTCGATGTGCCCCCTGTTGTTAACTCGAACAGTTCGGACGGAAATGCCTGCCTTGACGAATTCCTCGGCAGCATTGTTTTTGATTCCGAGCATACGATAAACGAGCGTTGTCCACTGCGCCTTATTGCCCGTGTACTCCAGTCCATACTGTTCGGCAATTTGACGATCGGTCTCACCGTAATGGCGCTCGATAAGTCCAGTTACGTAACTTTCGAAATCGATAGACTTGCCATCGTCCTGAACAATGCTCTCCCCGACTCGCGGAGCACCGAGGACATAAGTATGGAGCACATAGTCCATATACGAGCGCTTGAGGGAAAAGGCGCGACGCTTTGCGCGATGGCGCTCAATCTCGCCCGTATCGGTATTGAAGTATTCATAATACTGGTCCGCCCACATTGTGGCCTCAGTTGCGCCCTTCGTGCAAGCACCCAGATAAGTCGTCATGCCTTCTGAAAGCTCGTCCGCACGGCCATCCTGAATATAGGAAATGATCTTCTCGTAGTCGGCGCGAATGATTTTCATGTCCTCTTCGGGCAGACGAACCATGACCGCACGCTCAATGCGTTGGTCGTATTTATCGATGGAACGATCTCGGCCGTAGTAAATCAACAGGATATTGCTGAGCTTGGTCTTGAGGTGAGAACTGTCGTAGTCGAGCGAAACAGGTCGGTCATAAGGAATCATGGTCAGGACAAGGCGCTCGCCAGCAGACTTCCGGCCGTTCTTGAGCACATCAAAACACGTTGCCTTGAGCTCAACGCCCGCCTCGGGAAAGTCAGGGCGATCGTCACTATTGGCCTTGTAGCCAAAGTAACGTTCTTCGATAAGAGTGCCCATACCGCCTTTGTACTTCTTGGAGCCAAAGTCCTTGGGCGCACTCTCCCCCTCCGGAGCAATACCGAGCTCGAGAATATCGCGGAACGTCATGCCATCGAGATTGGCAGCATAGCGCTCAATACTTGAGGGGTCAGAAAAATCAGTATCGTCAAGCATGCGCTTGAAATCGAGGCGCTTCTTAGACACGGGATACCTCCGAAACTCGCAACTAACCTCATGGTAGTTCAGAGCAACTACTAACGCCCAGAAAATTGAGGTCTTGATTGTCCCCTCGATCGGTTATTGTTGTGACCACCATAACCGGACACAGCAGCGATTGGAGAAACGTGTCTGAGATTAATATTGCCGAGCTTTTTGCGGGCGTCGGTGGATTTCGTTTGGGTCTCGAAGGCTATGCCGACCCTCGCCATCCCGAGTTTTATATGAAGCCCGCCGGCCCCTTCCGCACCATTTGGGCCAATCAGTGGGAGCCGCCCGGAACCAAGGCGCGTCAGTTCGCGGCCCGTTGCTACATGGATCGCTTCGGCAATGATTCCGTCGTCAACGAAGACATCAATAAGGTCCTGGAGCAGGCCGAGGCGAAAGAAATCGAAATCCCCGATGTCCAAATGGTTGTTGGCGGTTTCCCCTGCCAAGACTACTCTGTCGCGCGTCCGCTCAATCAGGCACACGGCATCGAGGGCAAGAAGGGCGTCCTTTGGTGGGACATCTATCACTTCCTCGAAATGAAGAAGCCCAAGTTCGGTCTCTTTGAGAACGTCGACCGCCTGCTCAAGTCGCCCGCGTCTCAACGCGGTCGCGACTTCGCCATCATTCTAAGCTGTCTTGCCGACCTCGACTACACGGTCGAATGGCGCGTGGTCAACTCTGCCGAATACGGTTTCCCCCAGCGTCGCAAGCGTGTTTATATCTTCTGCGAAAAGGACGCTGGCAAGGTTGATCTCGTTAATCGCATGCACAACGGCGTCATGGCTAAAGCCTTCCCCGCCATCTATCCCGACGAGATGTCCGAGCTCGACGTTTTGCCCGACCCCTACGAGAACTCAACTCGTTTTGGCGTCGGCCAAAAGACCTCTCAATTCAAGAATGCTGGCGTCATGCAGGGCTGTCATGTTCTGACCTGCGACTTTGCCGAGGACTATCACGGTGAGCGCCACGTGCTTGGCGACGTGCTTGTCGACGAGGCTGATGTCCCGGAGCAGTTCTACATCTCCGACGAAAAGCTTCCCGACTGGCGCTACCTTAAGGGCAGCAAGCGCGAAGAGCGCACTAACAAAAAGACAGGCTTTACGTACACGTATTCCGAGGGAGCCATGAGCTTCCCGGATGCCACCGACAAGCCGAGCCGCACCATCCTCACAGGAGAAGGCGGCACGGGAGCGAGCCGCTTCAAGCACGTCATCGAATGTCCCGATGGCCGTTTCCGCCGTCTTGTTCCCGACGAGCTCGATCAGCTTCAGGGATTCCCGAAAGGTTGGACCGATACGGGCATGACCGACGGCCATCGGGCCTTCTGCAT
This sequence comes from uncultured Collinsella sp., assembly GCA_900545505.1. Lineage (GTDB taxonomy): Bacteria > Actinomycetota > Coriobacteriia > Coriobacteriales > Coriobacteriaceae > Collinsella. Next base: position 3,712 of record UQZC01000052.1, on the reverse strand, counting down.
GGGCAACGCACTCGTCACCGGCGTGCCCCATCGCATTGGCGAAGCTATGGTCGAAGTGTACGGCCTCTAAGGCAAGCAATCCGGAGCCGGCAGTTCACGCTGTCGACCCCGTTTTTCCACCCCACTCCCCTGTATACTGATGTAGCACGTGTTTCATCCGGGCTTGTTGGGCCGGATTGTTCATGGGAGGGTCTTATGGCTGCTTCGAATCCGCCTAAGGGGAGCGTTTCTTCTTCGTCCATCAAGCCGGTAACGCGCAAGGCCGTGCGTTGCCAGCGCGAGGTCGCTTGGCTTGTCACGCAGGCGGCGGGCAGGCTTGTGGCGACCACTCAGGACGTCAATGCGCCTACGCCGAGCTTTGTGTTAGCGGCGGCGCTGGATTTTGTGCGCCAATTGGAGCTTGCCGAGCAGGATGCCAGCGGCCACCTCGACTACCAAAATGTTATGGCGCCCGACCTGCAAACGTTCTGCCACATGGCCAAGTTGCCCGCCGCGCCCAATGCGCTTTCGGACGCAGGCTACATGTTTACGCTTTCGGGCGCGGACCTTATCCGCGACATCTACGCATACTGCAGCGAGCTCGCCGAGCGCAGCGTCTTTGGCACGGCTGAAGTCAAACCGGGAAATGTCATCAAGTTGGTTCTTAGGCTGTTCTTGATAGACGGGTTCGGGGCCATGCCGGCGTAAGCCGAGTCTTTAGCATCACCGTCAACTGGGCAACAACCGCTTAACCTTAGTGGGCGCCAATCGAGGGTCGATTATTGGGTCGCCTCGTCCACTAACGCATTTATTCCACGCGCTCTGACAGTCGATACTTGCGGTTGCGGCTCGTCGCCGGCGCCGTGGGCTCAAGCTCGCCTTGAGCAATGAGCGCGTTGACGCGCGACCTAACCTGGGAAATTGTAAGCCCCGTGCGTTCTGCCAGCTCACGCGTCCCCAGCTCGCCGTAGTGTTTGAGTGCCGTCACAATTAAGCCCCCGCCATGATTGACCGGCTCGATCTTTGAACGGTAAAGTACGACCTTGAACCGATCGAACCCCGGGCAGAACAGGGGCTCGGCCAGACCATGCGCGCGCATGGCATCGATCATCATCGGGATGCCCGAGCCATTGCCCTCAGCCGGCGAACCTGCGCCATCCGGCAGCGGGACAATCGACATGAGTTTCACGAGCGTCGCGTTACGGCATCGGGAGCTGCCGTCAAACAAGTTCTCGCGAGTCTTTCCCCCGTAAAGGCCGCCAGGATTCGTCACCTCGACACGATCGTCAAAGACGTCGACGGCAATCGATTGTCCACAGAACCGATCCCCGTATTCTCGATGGATTACGGCGTTGGCGATTGCCTCGCGCAGAACCTCCTCGGGAATCTCCAGCGAGTCGACACGCGAGACGCCTTGGACGGTCGAGATGCGACGCAAATTCTTGGCGACGGCTGCGACGGCATCCGAGATCATTTCGCCCAACGTTCCCTCACAGATTGTGCGGTCCATGAACCTCAGCGACCCCGCCATGCCCTTCTGAGTTCCCGCATGGACAGCCACGTCAATGAAGAGCTTGGGATAGAACTGCTGAGGGTAGGTGCCCACAACTAGGAGTCCAGCCTTGGTGACATTGCCCTGGGAATCAAGGATATTTAGGCGCTCCAGCTTCGTTTGTTTGTCCGGCGCGCCGCGCATTGCCCGGGGCGTCAACGAGAAAGCCCGATCTATCGTACGGTGAACCAGCGTCTCGTCGAGATTGTCCGCGCCCGCACCCGCCACCGCGTCCCGATCGCTCGGAGTCGCTCGACCGCATGACGCCAATGCGAGCACCTCGGTCGATGAAAGCGGCACATCTTTGTCATCGATGCGCTTGTAGCTGCCGCCCTGGGCGCCCCGCTCTATGACATAACAAGGCTTGCTCGACGGGTCGAGCTCCTCAATCGTGATGACCAGAACCACGGTGCCCTGGAGCTCCACGCGCTCAATGGTGTATTTGGGCGGATTGGCCAGCTTTCCGCGACCGCCGGCATCGCCCATGCCCGCCACGAATTGGTTGAGCACTTTCTCGGTCTCGAAGTTCTCAACCGGGACAAAACCTGCGCGCTCACTCACTCCGAGCACGATGGTTCCGCCGGCAGTGTTCGCGAATGCGCTCACCGTTTCCCACACGTCGCGGGAAAGCGTCGTGGCGCTCTCCTTCGCTTCGACGTTAAGATCATCCGAGCCCATACGCCTTAAAGACTCAAGCAGACCGGTCAGCTCGTTTTCGTTCATCTGCACGTCCTTTCGCTCGGTCCTGCAGAGAATGCCGCGGATAGATTTCCCTCGTCTCTCAGTTATCTCTCGTAATTATCTCTCATTTATCTCTCTATCTCTCGGCTTAGAGATAAGAGATAGATAGAGATGGAATGTCTACCATTTGCTTCATCTATACATATTTTTGCTGGTAGAACAATCGGTATTGAGACAATACCATGATTGCCTGTCTCTTTGCTGCTCAGTTATCTCTCATATTTTTCTCTCATCTTCCTGTCATCTTTCATATTAGAGACGAATGAGAGACGAGAGATACGCAAGTGATGGACGAGCGAGGATTTTCGGACGGTCGGATATCGAGAGTGGATATTTGGACGGTTTTTGGGGCTTTTGCGGCAAATTCCGTCCAAATATCCACTCTCGTTCGATAGGTATCCGGAAATCCTCGCTCGTCCGTCCGAATATCCACTCTCGTTTGGCGAGTGTCCAATTTTCCACGCTCGTGCGGCGGGCACGCGGGACCTATGCCCAATCCGGCTGCATCGTCTCCAGTTCGCCGCAGGGTCGCGGCCCCATATGGGTATACTCTCGAGGATTCGACTCGATTCGCTCCCGCTGGGGCGTCAAAGGAGACTGCATATGCCCACCACCTCAACCGACCCGCGCGCCGCAGCCGCTACACTGCTGGTGCCCGGCACTACCTGCCACGGCTTTGCCGTCGAGCGCCGCGAGACCGTGCCCGAGCTCGACTCGGACGCTTACGTGCTGCGACACACTGCCTCGGGCGCTCGCCTGCTGTACCTGGCATGCGACGACGAAAACAAGGCCTTTGCCATTGGCTTTAAGACGCCGCCGGCCGATTCCACCGGCGTGTTCCATATTCTTGAGCACTCGGTGCTGTGCGGATCGGCTAAGTTCCCCGTCAAGGAGCCGTTTGTCGATCTGATCAAGAGCTCCATGCAGACGTTTCTCAACGCCATGACCTACCCCGACAAGACCATCTACCCCGTTGCCACCACCAACGAGCAGGATCTGTACAACCTGATGGACGTGTACCTGGACGCGGTGTTCAACCCGGCCATCTATACCAAGCCCACCATTTTTGAGCAGGAGGGCTGGCACTACGAGCTGGACCTGCCGGAGAGCGTCGAGGGCGAGGGCGACGGCGGCTCCGCGAGCCTGCGCGAGGGCACGCTGCGCTATAACGGCGTGGTGTTCAACGAGATGAAGGGTGCGCTGTCCGACCCCATGAGTGTGCTGGACGACGCCGTCAACGCCGCGCTCTACCCCGACACCGCCTATGCACACGAGAGCGGTGGCGACCCGCGCGCGATTCCCGCGCTCACCTACGAGCAGTTCCTGGACACGCACGCGCGCCACTACAATCCTTCCAACTCTTATATAACGCTCTACGGCGACCTGGACGTGGACCGCGCCCTGGCCTTTTTGGACGAGCGCTATCTGTCGCAGCCGAGT
>UQZC01000051.1 GCA_900545505.1 uncultured Collinsella sp. | reverse complement strand
TGCAGGTGCCGGCGAAGCATCCGGAGCACCGTAACCCGAAGGGGTGGACTTCTTCTCGAAGGGCAACACAAAAGTCAGGACGTCGTCCTTATCCTCATCGGCCCACTCGCTTGCATAGCGTGCGGCCCAATAGCCAACGGCACGGTGCTTGAGCATCTTGCCAAAGACCGTAAGAAATACGGTGACGAAAGCGACCAGCACCAAGAACAGCGCGAGCGTGACGCCGCCGCCGGTAACAATTGCCTCAATACCCGTAGGACGATAGTAGTAGCTATACATACCGACAGAGGCAATGGCGCCAAAGACGACCGTCAAGATCCATGTGACAACGTTGGCGACCAGGCCCGTCAAAAACTCGGGAAGGAACGAAGCACAGAACAGCTTGGTCTTGTTGTGCTTAAACGCCGCCCAGACCTTATCGAGCGAAAACGCGCTCTCGACACGCCCGGTCACCGCAAAGTGCATCACGGCGATGTCGGCGAACATCTTAAAGAAGACACCCAGAATCGCCGAGGCAATTAGCGCCAGGACAAGCAGGCCGAGCGAACCGAACAGCGCAGCCTCGAGCGCATAAGAGCCGTAATAAGAATACGAGCTCGCGGCGCCAATTACCACGCCCTCCACCAGCGAAAGCACTACACCGATAACGGGAATAAACAACACGAGCACCGACACAACGCAAATCAGCGCCGGCAAAAACGCGATTTGGCATACACGCTGAAGTACGCCCGGAGTCTTAGTCATATCTTGGAACGCCTGAGCCACACAGCCCTTTGGCGCATTCGCCACGGGCGGTTGCGGAACAAACTGCTGGGGCTGAGGCTGTCCCTGGGGAGCGGGGCCAGCGGCACCGGCATTAGGAGCACCGCACACACCGCAGAACTTGTCGTTATCGCCCATGGGGGCACCACACTGCGAGCAGAACATCGAAATCATCCCTTCGTATCTAGAGCGAATCACCTGGATCGCAAACGATGTCTTTGGCATCATTATCACCCAATGTGAGGACAAATACTCTTAGATGACGTATTTGCAACGCGCGAGGCGCTTTTCGAGTGTTTGATGAGTGTGTCTACGCTAGTTCGTTCCGCGGAAGCCCTTGCCGACAATCTCGGAGCTGTCGACGATCGTGATAAAGGCACCCGGATCGACCTCGCGCGCATAGCGGCGCAGTTGCACGGCCTCGCGACGGCTCAGCACGCTCATGATCACCGTCACGCACTTGCCCGAGAAGGCACCGTAACCGCGGCTGATGGTCGCCGTACGGTTGAGATGCTTGACGATAAACTCCTCGACCTTAAGGGGCTCGGAGCAAATGACCGTGCAGACTTTGCGCAGGTGAATGCTCTCAATGGCTTTGTCGACCACAAGCGTCTTGGCAAACAGGCCGAGCACACAATACAGACCGACACGCGGGCCATACAAAAAGGCCGCGATGGCCACGATGCCGATATCAACCAACAGCAGCGCGCGGCCAATCTCGAGCGTCGTGCGGCGCTTGAGGATCATGGCAAGAATGTCCGTGCCGCCCGTCGAGGCGCCAATATCAAAGACAATAGCGCTGCCGAGCGCCGGCAAGATGACGGCAAAGCACAGGTCGAGCCACATATCACCCGTCAGAGAGACATCGGTCGGAATAAAAAGCTCAAACAGCGAAACATAGGCCGAAAGCGCAAACGAGGCGAAGACGCTCCACAGGATTGCCTTGCGCTCCAAAAAGATAAAGCCCAAGACGACGAGAACCGCGTTGATAATCCACATAAAAACGCCGACGGGCAGGGTCGGGAACAGCGTGGACAGAATGACCGACACGCCCGAGGTGCCGCCAAAAGCAAAGTGATTAGGGGTTTTAAACGCAACGATGGCGAAGGCCGTAAGAATCAGGCCCAGATTGAGCTCGGCAAAAAAGCGCGGGAAGCCCGGCTCCTGGCTGCGCTTTTGACCGACACGCTCGCCGCGCTCGATATCGGTGCGATCAACCACGCGCTCCATCGGCACCACGGGAGGACGATGCACCTCCTCGGCAGCACGCGATGCCGCCTCTGCCGCGGCGGCCTCAATCGCCCATGCCTTGCTTTCTGTTTCGTGCTCGTCGGCCATTACGGCAACCCCTCGTTAACAATTTGGAAACAATGCGCCCATTAGGGTAACGCGGAACGCGACGATTGCAACCCCTAGTTAGACGAGCGGTATGCCCACATCGGGGGGCATACAAATAACGGCCGGCCACGCTTTTGCTTGCGCGGTCGGCCGTTTAACGTTTTCGCAGATAAAGCCTGCCAAAACAAACCTGTCCCTTTTTGGAAGGTTACTCGTGCTGGCTGGTGCGGTGCTCGTACTCCTCGGGGGTGATGACGTCCTCGATGCGCAGGTTGACGCCCGCCACCTCAAGGCCGGTCATCGCGGCAAGGCGCTCGGTGACACGTGCCTTGACATCGTCGAAGATCGCGGGCGCATAGGCGCCGTACTCGATAATGACGGAGATGTTGACGACCACGCGATTGTCATCGGTGACCTCAACCGTCACGCCCTTGGTCAGATTCTCGGCACCAAACTGCTCCTGCACAAAGTGCATAAGGTTACCCTTCATGCCCAGGACGTGCGGCACCTCGCGGGTGGCCATGGCGACGATCTTCTCGATCACACCGTTGGAATAGGTCAGCGAGTCCTCGGACTCGTCTGTTTCCTCATCATCCTCGTCCGCATCATCGGCGGACTCGGCCTCGACGAGCGCCTCATCCTCGAGCGTCACATCCTCGGCTTCGGCGACGGCCGCCTCATTCTCCTCGAGCTCGGTATCGGCCACATCGACCTTCGTATTAAAAGCCATGGTTCCTCCTTATGCCTGCCGCGGATGCGACAGTCGAATACATATTAGCGGCCGCTAAACAGACGACCGAAGAAGTTGACGATCCCGTTTTCGCCGTCGCGAATTTGGCCGATCACGGCGCCGATCAGCACGAAGAATGCAATGACGAGCGTGTCCCACAGGCCGAGCGTGAGCACCAACACGGCAAGGATAAAGCCAGCGACGGCGCCGAGCGTGGTGTTGGGATGACGCACGGCATAGCTCCAGATGGCAGCGCCCGTACCCTTGATGAGACCCATAGCCTCGTCAAAATCCGCGGCTGCCGCGTCTTGTAACTCGGTTGCCTCTGCTTTGGAATCAACAGGTTCGCTCGCCGGTGTGGCGCTCTGGTCAATCGTCAGGCGCGGCGTACGAGCGGTCTTATCTTGATTGGTATCACTCACCGGAAACCTCCACGGTCTGGACGGTAGTCTTGGACGGCAAAAAACGGACGCGCGTGGTCGTACCCGGCGTGCCGAGCATGGTGTCGCAAGCTTCCTCGATGCGCTGCTGCATCGCGGTAGCCAGAGATGCCACGTCCTTATCGTCAAGCGCGATAGCCTCGACCTTAAAACGGACGTGCGAATCGTCGGAACCTTGGACGCGGGCCTCGACATGCTCGACCATCACGCGGTCGTCGCGCTCGGCAGCAGCCCTGGCGCACGAAGAAAGCGCCGCGAGCGTGATCTCGATATTGCGCTCCCCCGCCGGATGCACGCAGGACGGCTCGCGACGAGCAAACATCAGGCGGAAGAAGCTTATCAGCACGCCAATCGCCACAACTCCGCCGCATGCCGTCACGACAATGCGCGGCATGGGGTCGCGCATCAGCAGCATAAAGCGATACGTATACGGCCCCCAAAACTGGCAGACAAGCGTGCCCAGCGCCAAGATGGCGGCGGCAAGATACACAATCGCTAGGGCTCGTTTGAGTACGCGCACGTGGCGCTCCCTTCAAATCTCGGCTCTCGAAATGCAAAACGGTTCGCATCATTATAAAAGAGCCGGGTCCGGTGCTCTACGCACGCGGATCCGGCTCATCTATTCCACGAGGCTTGCATGCTCGCTTCATTATGCCCAGATATGCACGGCTTAACCCGTGCGGGCGCTACTCCTCCTCGAGGGCAGCGATGACCTCGTCGGTCATGTCCATGGTGCTGTAAACATCCTGGACGTCGTCGAGCTCCTCAAGACGGTCGATGAGGCGCTGGACCTTCTTGGCGTCGGTACCGGAAACCTCGGTCGGGGTGGTCGGGACCATGGTGGTCTCGGAGCCCTTGACCTGGACGCCCTGCTCCTCGAGCGCCTTGGAAACAGCCATGACGTCGTTAGCAGCGGTCCAGACGATCCACTCCTCGCCGGCGTCCTCGTAGTCCTCGCCACCGGCCTCGGCGATGGCCATCATGAACTCATCCTCGTCACCGGCAGGACCGTTGGCGATCATGGTCTCCTTCTTGGCGTTCTCGTCCAGGATCTCCTTGGCGACGACGATCTGGCCCTTGCGCTCAAACTGGAAGGCGACGGAGCCCGAGGTGCCCAGGTTACCACCAGCGTGGGAGAAGGCGGAACGGACATCAGCAGCGGTGCGGTTGCGGTTGTCGGTCAGGCAGTCGACGTAGACGGCGACACCGGCGGGACCGTAGCCCTCGTACACGATGTTCTCGTAGACGGCGGCATCGGCACCCGAACCGAAGGCCTTGTCGATAGCGGACTTGATCTTGTCCTTGGGCATGGACTGAGCCTTGGCCTTAGCAACGGCAGCGGCGAGGCTGGCGTTGTTCTCGGGCAGCGGGTCGCCGCCGAGACGGGCAGCAACGGTGATGTTGCGGCTCAGCTTGGAGAAGAGGGCGGAACGCTTGGCGTCCTGCGCGCCCTTACGATGCTTGGTTGTGGCCCACTTAGAGTGTCCGGACATACGTGTCTCCTATCGGTTTCGACCTAAAGCCCAGCGCAGATGCTCGGGCAATATAAACAAACGTCGTTATGATATACCTACTGGCCTGCGAGATAAACCCCAAAATGAAGGCGTCGTGATGATGCGGCCCCTTAGTGCAAAGTAACCTGTCCCCTTTGCACCAAATTAGGACCAGAGGAGGTCGCTGCGGGTGATGGTGGCGCCAATGGCAAAGGGCATGCAGGCGATGACCGGATACAGGTAGCGCATGTAGGTCGAGCCGTTGCAGGGACCGATCAGGCACACGGCGAGCACGCCCAGCAGCGGCACCCAAATGGCCAGCGCGCGCCACGAATGGCGGCGCAACAGGTAGACCACCACGACGATCATGATCCACACATAGGTGGCCGAGCTCATGGTGAGCGAGATAAACGGAATGCGCTGCACCGCCACGCGGTACAGGTTAATCAGGTGGTCGCACCAGCGCACGGCTTTGCTGTCGACCGGATGGAAGTCAAAGTACTTGAGGTTATCGGGCTTCGCCATGATCTCGGCACTGCGCGCCGTGCTGTAGACCCACGCATCGCGAGCGCTCGGATAGAAGTACCCGTAGTAGTTATTGACGAGCGCCGAGATATAGCACCCGGGGTCCTTTTTGAACATCTGGGCCCACACCTCAAAATAGGCCTTGATGTCCTCCTGCGAGGCATACTCGTTAAAGCAATTTTTGACGGCGTCCGACTTATCCGGGTTGTAACGGCGGCCCAGGTTCTCGTACTTGAGCACACGGTCGATCACGGCACGCTCTTCGTCGGTCACCAAGCCGTCGCAAGGAGCCTCCACGATGGTGCCGTCCTCCTTAACCGTGGGGTTGACGCCCGAGTTAAGGCCATCGTGCTTTTGGACGAAACGAGCCGTCTGCTGGAACGGAATCGAGAGGATTTCGCGCTTGGAACCAGGCGTGATGTCATGCGCCGGCATAAAGACCTTGGTGAAGTACACGTTGGAGGCAAGGCAGAGCGCGAGCACCACGAGAACGCCAACCCAGCGGAAACGCGGGATGGCGCCCGAAGGCGCAGCACCAGTCTGCTCGGCTGCACGACGAGCCACATGCACGTCCCATACGCAAAACGCCGCCGCGATTACGCATGCCGCCAGGGAAAACACCAGGCCGCCGTTGCGCAGGAACGTGGAACCCATGGCACCCAGAGCGAGCAGAAGCCAGTCGTGGCGCGCAAAGAGCACGGGGGCTTTCTCGCCCGCTCGCTCGACATTGGCATCACGACGGGGCAAGCCACATGCCACGAGCTTGACGGTCTGTACCAGCAGCACCAAGAACGCGTCGGCAAAGAGCACGTCTTTGGTGAGCAACGCCGCGTAGTTAGAGAACATCGGCATAAACGCAAAGAACAGCAGGATCGCACCGCGAACCGGCAGGCTCACGCCCAGTTTGCGCAGCGACGAAATGGAATAGGCCATGCAGGCGGCCGTAATGACGAACTGAGCACAGGTGTAGATGGCAAGACCTGCGTTGGCGCTGTTGAACAGTGAAAGCCCCAGCTGGACGCACGAACCGATGATAGCCGTGTGCACCACGGGGTGATGTCCGTTGAGCAACACATTGGGATTGAGCAGACGCAGGTAGTCACTCGTGCCGTTGGGGTAGTTGAACCACTGGCGAATCTGCGCACCCGTATCTCCCATAAAAAGGCCGGGCAGCGAAGCGATAAGCGTGGGCGCCCAGGCGATCATAAGCACCAGGAAGGGGCCGGCAAAGGGATGGACCGAGAGCACGGCGTGAGTCACACGCCATACGCGGCCAAAGTGCGCTTCGGAAAACGGAATGCGCCGAGAGCTCAGCCAATCCAGGCACTCAAAAGCCAAATAGAAGGCCACGATCGCTAAGAGCATCCAGCCCGCGCCGCCAATCCAGGCGCAGACGATGCGGGCTTTGTCGCCAAGGACAATCTCGGCCGAGTCGGTGAGGTCGTAGCTGCGGCCGAACACCATGCAGATGGCGAAGAACAGCGACGGCAGAATGATCGATGGACGCCAGGTGTCGCCACGGCCAAAGAACACGTAGCGAAACGGCAAGGTGAGCAGGCAGGCAAGTGCAAGCAGCATGACCGCGTCGGTATGGCCGGCAAACGAAAGGAGCACCTCGTAGCACACGTACAGCATGCCCGAGGCTTTGGGGTCAATCGCCAAGACTGCGTTGCTCGACACCGGGGCGGGATCGATGGAAAACGCCGTGGTCGCCAACAGCGCGAGCAAAAATGCGATGAGCGTCTGCTTGGCGGGGTAGCGCTTAAACCAGACGATGCGGGCAGCGTCGCGCGCAGCCGTTGTGGAGAGGTCGGAATCCTTCACAGTCCGAAAGCCTTTCTAGAAACCTATCAAACTCGGCAAGACCACCACAAAGGTGCCTGTCCCCTTTGTGGTAGTTAGGCGTCGAGGTAGATGCGCTGGGGCCGGTTGCGGCGACGAGCAAAGATGATGAGCGCCAGGCCCGCGATTACGAGCGGCAGGCTCAGCAACTGGCCCATGGTGATAACGCCACCCAGCAGATAGCCCAGCTGCGCATCGGGCACGCGCACAAACTCAATGAGGAAGCGAACGATGCCGTAACCCATCACAAAGACGCCCATAAACGTGCCTTGGGGCAGTAGCGGCTTTTTGCGGCTGAGCACCTGCAGAATGCAAAAGAGCACAATACCCTCGAGGAATGCCTCGTAGAGCTGGGAGGGATGGCGCGGCATATCGCCCGCGGTGCCGCCAAAGATCACGCCCCAGGGCAGATCGGTCGGCTTGCCCCACAGCTCGCCGTTGACAAAGTTGGCGCAGCGTCCCAGACATAAGGCCAGCGGAGCACCGATAACGGCAAGGTCGGCGATGGTCCATGCATCGAGCTTATACATGCGGCACACAATGATGCCGCCGATAATGCCACCCACCAAACCGCCATGGAAGCTCATGCCGCCCTCGTTGGTGGCAAAGATATCGAGCGGGTGCGCCCAGTAGTAGCCATCACCGTAAAAGACGACGTAGAACAGGCGCGCACCGATAATGAGGCCAAAGACCACGCCGACCACGACACTCGTCAGGTCGTCAATCGTGATGTTAAAGCCCCAGCGACGCTGCGTGCGGTACATGACGACCGCCGTGAGCAGGGCGCCGACCACGTAGGCCAGGCCGTACCAGTAGATGGTGATGGGGCCCGCCGAGATCGCGACGGGATCAAGCATATGGTAGAAGTCGTTGAGCATGTCGACCCTCCTACTCCCTACATACAAATGCGGCCGCGGGCCTTGCGCTCGCAGCCGCATATTTGGGCGTAACGTCTATGCGGAGTATGCCGTCCGCAGCTTTCGCAGCTTAGAACGGCGCGTACTCGTCGTACAGGTCCTCGGCCTCGCCGGAGGCATTGACCTGCTCAACTCGGGTAACGCCGGGCACATGCTCCTTCAGGATGCGCTCAATACCCATGGACAGGGTCAGCGAGCTCATGGGGCAGCCGGCGCAAGCACCCTGCAGCTCCAGTTTGACGACGCCCTCGTCGTCAACGCCCACATACTCCATATCGCCGCCATCGGCCTGCAGGTTGGGGCGAATCTCTTCAAGAACCTTCTTAAGCAGCTCTTCGTTAACAGCCACAGGGGCTCCTTTCTCACAATTACGCGGGCGCGCCCGCGGACAGAAGCTATGTTACTACAGCCGTGTACCCGCTCACGAGCCGTCCATGCGCGCAGACGCGACTTTCACGAGTAGTCAATTTGGGACGGGGCTCTTTTGGCTGTCTTTTGTTGCCAGCTGGCGTTGCCACGCGCTACTGCTGAACCCGCCCCTCGGTGCCGATGTGCACATCGACGATGACCTGGCGGTAGCTGATGCCACAGGAGTCGAGAATACGGCGGCTGATGCGCCCATCATCGGTGTCGGCGTACTTGTTGTCCAGGTAGACGACCTCGCCCACGCCCACCTGAGCCAAAATCTTGGCGCAGTCGTGGCACGGGAACAGCGTGACGTAGACCGTGGAACCCTCGAGGTCCTTGAGCGAGCCACGGTAGTTGAGCACGGCGTTGGCCTCGGCATGGACCACGTAGTTGTGCTTGTCCTGCAGCGGGTCGTCGCTCGTACCCCACGGGAAAAAGTCGTCGTTGAGCGCCGAGGGTGTACCGTTGTAGCCCACCGAAAGGATGCGGTGGTTGGTGTTGGCGATGCACGCACCCACCTGTGTGTTGGGGTCCTTGCTGCGGCGCTGCGCGGCGATGGCCACGCTCATAAAGAACTCGTCCCAGCTAATGACGTCCAGGCGCTTGCCTGACGAAGTTTGATGAAGATCGTCCGA
>UQZC01000050.1 GCA_900545505.1 uncultured Collinsella sp. | reverse complement strand
AACCCGCCGTTTGGCCAATCTGCCGTTCAATTTCAAAGGCGCGACCAGAAGGTCAGCGCCTTTTCATTTCGCGGCACCTTGACTCAAACGGCGGACTCTCGCTGACTTTTATTCGACCTGTGAGGTCTTCAAATTGTTAGAGCGTTGCTAAGTAATTCTTTGCGTCTTCTACGCTCATTGCGGCGACTGGTGCGTGCGAGCAGAGCTTGACATCGTTGGTGACCAGAAGGTCTGCCTTTGCGCGCATCGCTGCCGCGATGATTAAATCGTCTTCGTAATCGCTATGGAGATTACGCTGCTTGCTCGCCATCCATATGTCACTCAGGTCGCAGGGTACCGGCGTGGCAAGTTGCGACAACACGTCGAGGCAATCCCATGCAAGTGATGTCGCCGCCACGGAGGCATCTTGGGATAGCGAGCCATGCTCGCGCCGATACCACGCCTTATGTTCGCTCGAAATCAAATAGAACAGGTCTTTGGACGATGTCGCCGCATACAGCAAATCAACTTGAGCCGCGCATGCATCACGTAGAAACTCAATCGCCGCTGAACGACCGCGTCGCCGGGGAATGAAGTAATCGAGCCACACGTTGGTGTCAACCAAGATGCGCTTTGGATTCTCATTCACAGAGCCAGCTCATCTCCTCGCCGTAGCGATCCGCGTAGGCGTTCCGTTTGAGTTCTTCATCGCCCGAGGGCTGCACCTTAGCCAAGTCAATTTCCGATTCACGGCAAGCAGCAGCGAACAGTTGCGAACCCCGGTCGATGAGTTCGAACTTGTGCTTGGCGACTTTCTCCCGCTCGCGCTGTTCCGCCCGGGCACGACTGGGCGAAAGGAGGTCCTGGAGCGCGCCGGGCCGATCAGCCAGAGACGCCGCAAGTTGCCAAAGCGCACGCACCGCTTGGCTCGGTGTCATGCCAGCGCTAGAGAGCGCAGCATCACCGCTCCGCTTGAGATCAGCATTGAGACGCACGTTGATCTGAGCTGACGCCGTAGTCATGGTTCCTCCTTATCATCTCCTATGCCAATCATAAAATACAATGGTAGATACGTAAAGCACGTATAGCATTTATTAGCATTAGCCGCACTCTGTGCACAAAAAGCCGCCGAGGTGCACTGCACCTCAGCGGCCACGTACCACCGATCTAGGTCGGTTTCATCCTTTGCATTTGCCCAGATAAAACCTGCCAAAATAAACCTGTCCCTTTTTGGCAGGTTAGCGGAGCTTGCTGGTCTCGAAGTACTCGGGGAACTGGTCCAGAACCTCGGTTTGGTTGCGGAACATCATGTGCAGGTGCTTGCTGACCAAAAAGCTCGCTTCGATGGGGTCGCGACCGGCGATAGCGCGGCGAATCTGCTTGTGCTCGTTCACGATGTCTTGATTGTCGAGAACCTGCGTGGCGGCGCGCAGCCAGCGGAAGCGCTCCAGGTCGGCATTGGTCTCATCGAGCCACGACCACACGGTGCTGCGACATGCGATGCTAAAAATCATGTGATGCATGAGGTTGTCGCTCAAAAAGAAGCCGATGCGATCCTCTTCGGCCATGGCCTTTTCCTGCAGCACGATGGCGCGGTCGAGCTGCTCGATGCCGGCCGACGTGGCGCGCGCACAGCACTCCACAATCACCTGCTTTTCCAGATGCTCGCGGATGTAACAGGCACTCTCGGCAAGGGTGAGGTTGATGGGCGAGACGTAGGTGCCGCTCTGGGGCACGGTGCGCACCAGGCCTTCCTGCGCCAAGCGAACCAAAGCCTCGCGCACGGGCGTGCGCCCCATATCCAGGTCGTCGCAAAGTTGCTTGACGCCCAGCTTTTCGCCCGGCTTGTAGTCCAGGTAGACGATTTTGCGTCGAATGGTGTGGTAGGACTGGTCCTGTAGGCTCGTTTCCTGCTCGCCGACGTGCATCGATTCTTCCATAGCGCCTCGCAACTGTTCTATCAAACTCATATGTCAGTTGTTAATTATGCCGCGAATCAGCTCTCCGCGGTGGGTAATTCGGCTGTCACCCGAGAACTATTGCGGCATCTTAGTCTGTGTTTGCGCAAGGCTGCGCTCAATGTTGCCGTATCATAAGCCGTCGCAAACGTGAAATAGAAAGAAGGAATCCCATATGCAACTGGCAAATATCGTACGCGAGCGCTGGAAAGGCGTCTTGTTCTGCCTGATCATCGCTATCCCCGCGACGTTGCTCGGCAAACAGATTGAGGTGGTCGGCGGGCCGGTATTTGCCATCCTTTTTGGCATGGTCCTGGCGCTCGTCTTTCCCAAGAATCGTCGCGAACCGCTCGCCGCCGGCGTTACCTATACGTCCAAAAAAGTCTTGCAGTACGCGGTTATCCTGCTTGGCTTTGGCATGAACCTCTCCCAGATTCTGTCCAAGGGCGCCCAGTCGCTGCCGATTATCGTGGCGACGATCTCGACCTCGCTTGTCATCGCCTTTGTGCTCTGCCGCGTCATGAACGTACCGGGTAAGATCGCGACGCTTGTGGGTGTGGGTTCGTCGATTTGCGGCGGTTCGGCCATCGCTGCGACCGCGCCCGTCATCGATGCCGACGATCGCGAGATTGCCCAGGCCATTTCGGTCATCTTCCTGTTTAACGTTATCGCGGCGCTCGTGTTTCCGACGCTCGGCGGCATGCTCGGGCTGACCAACGAGGGCTTTGGCCTGTTTGCCGGCACCGCCATCAACGACACCTCGTCGGTAACGGCTGGCGGCGGGGCCCGGGGCCGGTCCTTGATGGCGCCTGGGACAGCATGCATCCCGGCGCCAATGTGCTCGAGAGCGCCACAGTGGTCAAGCTCACCAGGACGCTGGCCATTATTCCCATCACGTTGGTCCTCGCATGCTGGCAGATGCATCTGGCACGCAAGGCCGGCGGTGACGCCAAAAGCACGTTCTCGCTTAAACGTGCGTTTCCCATGTTTGTGCTGTTCTTTGTGCTGGCGAGCGTGATTACCACGGTGCTTCAGCTTCCCGCGTCCATCACGGCGCCCATCAAGGAGCTGTCGAAGTTCTTTATTGTGATGGCCATGGCGGCTATTGGCTTTAATACCGATATCGTCGAGCTGGTCAAAAAGGGCGGCAAGCCCATCGCGCTGGGCTTTTGCTGCTGGATTGGCATTGCGTGCATGAGTTTGGGAATGCAACACGTACTGGGAATCTGGTAGAGAAGTAGCTTGTTTGCGTGCTGCGTGCTTCGTACTGGTGAGCGCATGCCTGCGGTGGAGCGATAGGAGCTCTTGCGGGTATGGCTTGTCCGCAGGTTTATAAGTCCCGAAGACCTCTTATCGCCCCGCCAGGATGGCGATGCGGGGCAACACCTATACTCGCAGGACGGCGCTTTCTGCCCTATAGTGTTTGATGAGCAATATCGTTCAATTTTGAAACACTCGGTCGTGCGACCGTCGGCGGTTGCACGTCGCTGCGGACAGGGGCAAATAATGGATAGCGATGTCAAGCTGAACATCTTGACCGAGGCCCTGGCTGCTGCCGGGGCCTCGGCATTGGCAATCGATGCGCGTGGGGACGTCGCGATCTCGACCATGAATGACGCGGCGCTCGAGCGGGATGTGGCGGCTTTTGTCGCTGAGCGCCTCGACCGTATAGGAGACGGCGCGCGTCTTGTTATGGGGCGTGCGGGTACGCGCCTGAGCCTGACCGTTCGCCCCACCGACAAAGAGGGCGGGGACCTTTGGGTCATCGTGGTCCGCGAGGTGCGCGGTGCCGCAGCGCATGCGGGCATCGAGTGGCTCAACGCCGACGAAGTTGAGGCCCGCTACGAATCGAGCGCGTACGGCATCGTTGAGGGGGCGGCCTCGGTGGCTGCACCGGTTGCCGAGAGCTACGCGCGCGGTGTGCCCCTTATGCTCGAGGGCGAGCTGGGAGCGGGTCAGGTCGAGATCGCCAAGCGCCTCTATCTGGACGGTCCTTTTGCCGA
Organism: uncultured Collinsella sp.; assembly: GCA_900545505.1. GTDB lineage: Bacteria > Actinomycetota > Coriobacteriia > Coriobacteriales > Coriobacteriaceae > Collinsella. The sequence continues at coordinate 5,221 of UQZC01000050.1, read as the reverse complement.
TCAGCCCTTTGTTTCCGTCGCGCTCGATGAGCTCACCGAGCGCGGTTGGCGCCACGTGCTCAAAAGCGCCGAATCGCCGTTGTTCCAAACAGGGTTGACCCTTTGCATTGAGGGCTGGAACGCGGTTGGCCCCCAGCGCCTCCGCGAGCTGGTCTCCACGATGACCGACACCGCGTTGGCGACGCGCTGCCATGTGGTGCTGACGGCGAATGACATCCCGGGCGGCGGCGAAAGTGATCAAGCCGCCTTTGTGACCGAGCGCTTCGCCTGTGCGGTGAGCGTGGCGCCGGCAATCGCCGAGCAGGGAGCCGCGTCGACGAAGGTTGCGCGCTATTTGGAATATCTCGCTGATGCATTTGGGACGGCAGCGCCCACGCTGTCTGCCGCGGCGACGAAGACGCTCGATGCTTACCGCTGGCCGCGCAATTATCTGCAGCTCCGCGAGGTCTCGGAACGACTGTATATATTGGTGGGGGCGGGCACGGTGGACCGCGCTGTAGCGGAGGAAGTGCTCGCCCAAGAGGATGTGATTAAGACCGCAACCTTTGGCGCCCCGACGCTCGAAAGTGACCTGTATATCCTGCGACCGCTGGCCGATACCGAGCGAGATATCGCGCATCTGGTTGTAGACCATCTCCACGGCAACCGAACCCGTGCGGCGGAGGTGCTGGGCATAAGCCGTACAACGCTGTGGCGCTTGCTGAAAGACGATGACCGTTGAGCGAGGCGCCCGTGACCGCGCGCGACGCGTGTGCTACAGTCCAAAGCGTTATTGTTTCGATTTGGTTACGGCGTGCGAGGGCATATGGCTGAGACTTCAAAACCGAGCCGCAGAAGGCGGAGCGCCGCGCCGGTTAACCGACGCACGACATCGGTGACGTGGGGCAAACACGCCTCGGGGTTTGATGGCTCGTTCAAGCGCACTAAATACGGCTATCCTTCGGCAAGCGCCCGCTTGGCAATGCAGGCAGAGTCCTCGCTGTGGGGCCGCAAACGCGTGGTGGGCTCAAAGCTCAAGCACGACGGAACGCTCGGTTACATCAGCCGCGGGGCGGCTCGCCGCAGTGGGCTCAATCCGGCTGGTTGGCACCGTTATGTTCCGATCGCGGTCGTCGTTGCAGTGATCGTCATCGCACTCGCCGCGCTCGGCTACGCCGGCGGTGGCGCCAACTTGGACGCAGTGTTTAAATCGCCCGAGCTCGCGCATGCAGGCACAGAAGTTGTCGAGGGCGCTCAGACCCAGACGGGCGTCGCACCCCAGCGCGGTATCGTCGCGGCGGCCTCCACCATCGCCGATGCACAAAAGGACGAGGACGAACAGGGCGATGGCGCCGAAACTGCCCAGACGAACGAAACGACGACAACGGCGACGTCAATATAAGTTACGAGTGGGGTAGCTAATTTGGGACGGGGCTTTTTTAGCTGCCCAAGACAGCGGCTCATTCGATGTCAGTCGCCAAAAGCGAGCGAGCCGCATTTGCGCCAAGGTGACGTGAAATGAGAGGGCGCTGACCTTCTGGTCGCGCCCTCGAAATTGAACGTCAGATTGGCGTGAATGCGGCCCGCGCAGCGTCAACGAACCCGCCGTTCGGTAGAACGGCGGAACTAATTACCTTACGTATACCACGTTGTCGCGGCGGGATTTGGGCTCGGGTAGCGTGTCCTCGGCGTAGCCAAGAATGCAGTTACCGACACCGCGCAGGCTGCCGTCGGCGGGCAGGCCCCAGCTGGCCAGCAGCTCCAGGCCCTCGGGCGAGTCAAAGACCTCATGCGCGCGGTGAATCCAGCACGAATCGACACCCAGTGCATAGGCGGCGTTGAGCAAGTTGCCCATGGCGAGCGAGCCGTCTTCCAGATGTGTGGGCACGCTGCGGTCAACCAGCACCACTACAACGGTCTTGGCGCCATAGAAGGGGTCGCTGTTGCTGTCCATGACCTGGGCGTTGAGCTGTGAGAGACGCTCGACGGTCGCGGGGTCGGTGACGGCGACAAACGTCACCGGCTGGCGGCCCATGCCGCTCGGTGCATATTGGCCGGCTTCGATAATCCGTGCAAGCTTTTCGGCCTCGACGGGACGATTGCTGTATTTGCGGCAGCTGCGGCGGTGAATGAGTGCTTCGATAGTCTCCATGGTGTCTCCTTGCGGTGGCGTTGCAGATGCCCCGTTCATACCCGTCGGGCTTAAACGATAGACGGTCAATTGCCCGGCCAAAAGGATAGATTCCAATTGGGAAAGTAGGTTTGCATAAAAGTACCTTCAGAATGTGACAAACAAATGGGATGGTTAAACGTTTTATCCCGTCTACCCTGCGGTTTTTTACCACTTGCCTAAATGACGAACGCATAACCTCTGATAAAGGTTTTACTAAAGGAGTACCAACGTTTATCAATGCGCCGTGGTGGCGCCGGGCCAGGAGGTAACATCATGTTCCAGGCTGGAGATGTCGTCGAGACCGATTTCGAAGGATTTCTGAAGCTGCTGCGTTCCAAGACGCGCGCTTTCGTGTCGATCAACGATCACGAGTACTACATCACGCACACCGATGGCTATTGGCGTGTTCAGGATTGCGAGGCCCTCAACGACAAGGGCCACTTTACTGACTGTTCTGAGTTGGTCAACACGGTCTGCGAGGTCGTCGAGCTGCCGTGGATTGCCGGCAAGAGCCTGCATGACAGCTTCTCGGGCGCTACGGTCTATGAGGCCGTCGCCGCTTAACAGGCAATAAAACCCGATTTTCACGTGACCGCTGGCGCCGCCCCCGCGCCGGCGGTCTTTTTCTGCCGATAGGCCATAAAAGTGCACGCATTTGCGGAGAGGCTGTTGACGATAGTCAAAACTCGGACTAATCTAGAGACATAAAATTGGTCAAAAATCGGACAATCGAATGGTGGGATAGATGAATGGTGCGGTTAAACTGGTCGACTTCGACCGGTTGCTCAATGGACTCGACCATATCTATTCGGAGTTCTCGCGTGCCTGCGGCCTTTCGGACTGCGCTTACTGGATGCTCGTCGATACCAGCACGGCGGGCGGCAGTATTGCCGTAAGCCGTCTGACAAGCGAATGGTTCTACAGCAAGCAGACCATCAACTCGGCAATTAAAACCTTGACGGCGCGGGGCTTCGCAACGTTGGAGTTTGCCGAAGGCAGTCGTAAGAACAAGGTTGTGAGCCTGACCGAAGAGGGCAGGCGATTTGCCGAGCGTTATGCGCTGCCGGCACTCAAGGCCGAGCAGCGAGCCTTTGGCGCGCTTGAGCCATGTGAGCAGCGCGAGATTATGCGCTTGATCGGCAAATTCTCTCAGGTGCTCGACGATGAGTGCGATGCCTTTAAGCAGCATATCGCTGCCGAGAGCCAAGCCGAGAATCAAGGTGAGGGGGAGTCGTGCGACTGTTAATGAGGTTTCTAAAGCCATATCGAGGGCTTGTCGCAGTGACGCTGCTGGTGCTGCTGGTGGATAACGTCGGTACGCTGTTGGTTCCCACGATGCTGGCGAACATGGTCAACACCGGTATTACCACGGGCGATATCGACTACATTTTACGCAACGGCCTATACATGTTTATCGCGACCAGCATGGCTAGCGGCGGCACGGTGCTGGGCTGCTATCTTTCGGCGCGCCTGGCCGCCAACGTAGCTTGCGATATCCGCAATGCCGTGTACGACAAATCGCTCGAGCTCGCGGCCAGCGATTTTGAGCGCTTTGGCACCGGATCGATGATCACGCGCTCGCTCAACGACATCAACGTGATTCAGCAGGCGATTCTGCAGACGATTCAGCTGGTGCTGCCCGTGCCGTTTTTGGCTGTGGCGGGCATCATCTTCGCTTGGTTTATCGATCCTGCCATGGGCACGCTTCTGGGCGTAGTCGTTGCGATTGTGATGGTGGCGGCGGTCTTTACGGTTGCCAACGCGGCTCCGATCTTTATGCGCTTGCAGAGCTTTATCGACCGCATGAACGTGGTGCTGCGCGAAAACATCGTGGGCGTGCGCGTCATCCGTGCGTTTAACAAGGAACGTCACGAGGAGCAGCGCCTGGATGAGGTATTTAGCGATTACGCGGACAACGCCATTAAGGTCAACCACCTGTTTGTGGGGCTCGACAGTTCCAGCTTCTTTTTGATGAACATCGCCGAGGTGGCGGTGCTGTGGGTGGGCGGCAACCGCGTAGGCGCCCACGCCATGCAGATTGCGAGTATCTCGGCGGTGCTGGAGTATGCAATTCTGATCCTGTTCTTTGTGATGATGGCCCAGATGGTGGTGCTGACGCTTCCGCGTGCTGCCGCGTGCCTGAACCGTGCGCAGCAGGTGTTGGAGATTGAGCCGAGCATCGTCGATGGCGAGCGTACGCTTGATGCGGCCGCGTCCGACTCAAAGGACGGGGCCGATGCGGTCGCCGTGTTCGATCATATGTCGTTTCGCTTTGACGACGCCGACGAGGACACGCTGTGCGATCTGAACTTTACCTGTCGTCGCGGTCAGACGACCGCGATTGTGGGCTCGACGGGCTCGGGCAAGTCGACGGTGGCAAAGCTTCTGTTGCGCTTCCACGATGCCACGAAGGGTGCCATTCGCTTGAGCGGCGTCGATTTGCACGAGCTTTCGCAAGGCGAGATTCGCGGGCGCATCGCCTACGTGCCGCAGAAGGCGTGGCTGTTCTCGGGCACCGTGGCAAGCAACCTGCGCTTTGGCAACGAAGACGCGACCGAGACCGACATGCTTCATGCGCTCCAGGTTGCCCAGAGCACCTTTGTGCTCGATCAGCCGCAGGGGCTCGATACCCCGGTGGCGCAGGGCGGTACGAACTTCTCGGGTGGCCAGCGCCAGCGCCTGGCCATTGCTCGCGCGCTCATGAAGCGCGCCGACCTGTATATCTTCGACGACAGTTTTTCAGCTCTGGACTTTAAGACTGATGCCGCTCTGCGCCATGCGTTGCAAGATGAGACGCGCGACGCCGCGGTGCTCATCATTGCGCAGCGCATCTCGACGATTTTGCATGCCGACCAGATTGTCGTGCTCAAGGACGGCGAGGTTGTGGGCTTGGGCACGCATGGCGAGCTTATGGAAACCTGCGAGGTGTACCGCGCCATCGCGGAATCGCAGATGAAGGGAGGTGAGTAGCATGACCGAGGAGCTCAAGAAGCAGAGCGGCGTTGATGACGCCGTTGCCGCGGGGCTGGTCGAGGAAACGGCTGCCGTGGCACCCGAGCTAGAATACAA
>UQZC01000049.1 GCA_900545505.1 uncultured Collinsella sp. | reverse complement strand
CGGAATCGGTTAATGTGCGTTGGCGTAATTGGTTGTTTTTACAGTAGCGCTAACATCGGACACCGCGAGCCTCACGCCGCGCAGGCCCCTGTCCCTGAGGGAGCCGAGGAACTCGGACCAGGCGGCGTCGCTCTCGCTGTCGAAGCAGGCGCAGCCGAGGAACTCCTTGTGCCCGGAGGACGACATGCCGATCGCCGTGACGAGCGCGACGCTCGCGTAGCGCCCGCCGGTCCTGCACTTCATGTAGGTCGCGTCGAGCCACACGTAGGGGTGCTCGCCCTCGATCGGCCGGGTCCTGAACGCCTCGGCCTCCTCGTCCAGCCCGGCGCACAGCGCCGACACCTCGGAGCTGGACAGCGACGAGACGCCGAGCTCCTCGGCGACGAGCCCGACCTTGCGGGTGCTCACGCCAGCGACGTACATCTCGCGCACGAGCGCAACCATGGACGCCTCGACGCGCGTGTAGCGCTTGAGTATGCCCTCGGGGAAGTAGGTCCCCTCGCGCAGCTTGGGGACCCGCAGCTCGAGGTCGCCGAGGGAGGTCGACAGGGACCTCTCGCGGTAGCCGTTCCTGCTGTTGACGCGCTCGGGCGACCTGGAGCCGCGGGGCGCGCCGCAGGCCTCCTGCGCCTGGGAGTCCATCAGGGCGTTGACCACGGACTGGATCACCTCCCTGCCGAACTCCCTCAGGTCGTCGCACCGCGAGAACAGCGCGAGCAGGGCCTCGGTCTGGGGCCGGTCGAGGCCGAGCCCCCGGTCCGGCTGGGATAGAATGTCGCTGTGGACCATCGTCTTTCCTTTCGTCGAATATCTAGGCACTGACGATTCTAGGCGATGGCCCTCCCTTGCTTCTTACACCACGACTGTGCGCGCTACCCAGCACCGCCAGACTGCCGAGTCCCACCGAAGTTGCGGTGGAATAGGGACTGTTTTGGAGGACTGGAGCCCCAAACAGTCCCTATTCCACCGCAACTTATGAGATGGGGTGGCGTGCTCTATTGGCTTGCACTCGTGGTGAGGTCGTGAGCCTGTAAAAGGTGTGCGTGCGCTTGCCGTTCGTATCTGCTATCATTCCTAGTCTGTGCGCTCATGCGGGCGTGGCGGAATTGGTAGACGCGCCAGATTTAGGTTCTGGTGGGATTCCCGTGAAGGTTCGAGTCCTTTCGCCCGCACCAACGCACCTGCGTCGGCTCCCGCCGTCGCGACTCTTTGTTGCATAAAGGTACCAGCACCTCAGATAAGCTGGGCAGTATGAGGAGGAACGTGTTGAACATCACCGCTTCTGACGTCAAGGACGCCAAGCTCACCGCTACGGTCACCATCCCGGCCGCCGACGTCGACGCCGCGATCAAGAAGGCCTACAAGGACACCGCTAAGAAGTACCGCTTCCCGGGCTTCCGCGCCGGCAAGGCTCCCCGTCCGGTCATCGACTCCGCACTTGGCGCCGAGGCTACCCTCGCTCAGGCCACTAACGACCTGATCGCCGCCAACGAGCCCGTCGTCCTCAACGAGCTGGACATCGTCCCCACCAAGAACGGTGACTACAAGGAGCTCGACCTCGCCAAGGATCACGAGGACTACACCTACACCGTCGAGTTCTCCCTGCGTCCTGCTGCCGAGCTCTCCTCCTTCGACGCCGTCGAGATCGAGATGCCTCCCGCGGAGGTCACCGAGTCCGAGATCAACAACCAGGTCGAGATGCTCCTCAACTACCGTGCCACCTTCGAGGACGTCGAGGGTCGCGCCGTCGAGGCCGAGGACTACGTCACTGTCGACCTCAAGGCCGTCGAGAACGCCGACAACTTCGCTGCCGAGGGCCGCATGCTCATCGCCGGTAGCGACAGCAACCCCAAGGAGTTCAACGAGGCCCTGATCGGTGCCAACGTTGACGACGTCAAGACCGTCACCTGGACCGACGAGGTCGAGGAGGGCGAGGAGGCTGAGACCCACACCGTCGAGGTCACCGTCAAGGGCATCAAGGTCCGCAACACCCCCGAGCTCACCGACGAGCTCGTCAAGTCCGACTTTGGCTTCGACAGCATCGACGCTATGCGCGACGCCATCAAGATTGAGATCGAGCAGGACAAGGCTTCCCGCCTGCCGGCCGAGAAGGAGAACCGTTGCGTCTCCGCTCTCGCTGAGCGTCTGCAGCTCGAGGAGATGGACGCCGACTACGAGCAGTCCGTCTTTGAGGAGCTTGGCCAGAACTTCCTGTCCAACCTTGCTGCCCGCGGCATGACGCTGGACACCTGGCTGCCCGCTTCTGGCCTGACCATGGAGCAGTTCATCGGCGACCTGCACAAGCAGGCCAACGACGTTGCCCGTGAGTCCCTGGCTCTCGACGCCCTCGCCCGTGAGCTAAAGATCGAGGTCACCGAGGACGACATCAACGCCGAGTTCGAGAAGGCCGGCGTCAAGGACGTCGAGGCTTCCAAGGCCGAGTTCATCGCCGATGGCCGCATGCCTGCCGTCCGCGAGTCCATCCGTCGCTCCAAGGCCGTCGATCACCTGGTCGAGAACGCCAAGGTGACCGAGGTCGACGAGACCGCCAAGGACGCTGAGTAATTCTCGCCACCTTTCCTGCGAGCGCATGGATGCGCTCGTGATGGGGTAAAGTTATAAGCCGGTTATCCGGTTGCTTCGTACGGTGCCAGCCAATGCATAGCATGCGGGCACCGTACGTTTGTCTAGAACCACTATTGGTCCGTAAGAGAAATGGAGATGCGTATGATCGCTAAGTTCGATTCCGCCCTCGTGCCATACGTTATCGAGCAGACGCCGCGCGGCGAGCGCAGCTATGATATCTATTCGCGCCTGCTCAACGACCGCATCATCTTTTTGGGCGAGGAGATCAACTCCGTCAGCGCCAACCTGGTCGTTGCCCAGCTGCTGCATCTTGAGAGCCAGGATGCCGAGAAGGATATCTCGCTCTACATCAATTCGCCCGGTGGCGAGGTCTACTCCGGCCTGGCGATTCTGGACACCATGAACTTCATTAAGCCGCAGGTCTCCACCATTTGCGTGGGTATGGCCGCGTCTATGGCTGCCGTGCTGCTTTCGGCCGGCGCCAAGGGCAAGCGCTTCTGCCTGCCGCACTCCAAGGTCATGATTCACCAGCCCAGCGGCGGTGCCCAGGGCCAGCAGACCGAGATCGAGATCGTGGCCGAGGAGATCAAGAAGACCCGCCGCGAGCTCAACCAGATCCTGTCCGACGCGTCGGGCCAGCCCATCGAGAAGGTCCAGGCCGATACCGAGCGCGATAACTACCTGACCGCTGCCGAGGCCCTCGACTACGGCCTGATCGACCGTATCGTCACCTCGCGCGATCTCGCCGCGAAGGACGCCTAGGATGGCAGGTAACATGCAGGACAACTTTGACGAGAACGGCAACCCCATCCGCTGCTCCTTCTGCGGAAAAGAGCAGGGCCAGGTTCGCCGCCTTGTTAAGGGCCCGACCAACATCTTTATCTGCGACGAGTGCGTCGCCGCCTGCTCCGAGATCCTTGAGGAGTCGCTGGCTTCGGACTTTATGGACGCTGCCCGCAACGGCAATCTCCCGGGTTTCCTCAACGACCACGGCCAGGCTGCATCCCAGCCCGCCGTGGACCCCGAGGCCGAGGGCTTTGAGCTCGAGGACGACCGTCAGGTCATCACGCACGTGCCGACGCCGCACGAGATCTATGACGAGCTTTCGGCCTATGTTATGGGCCAGGAGGACGCCAAGCGCGCCATGTCGGTGGCCGTGTACAACCATTACCGTCGCGTGATCGAGGGCGGTGCCGCGGTGTCCGCCTTTGACGAGGCATCGGGTATGGGCGGCCAGTTTGACGACGATATGGACGAGGTGGAGCTCGCCAAGTCCAATATCCTGCTGCTCGGCCCCACCGGTACCGGTAAGACGCTGCTGGCCCAGACGCTCGCACGCATCCTCGAGGTGCCGTTTGCCATCGCCGACGCCACCGCGCTCACCGAGGCCGGTTACGTTGGCGAGGACGTTGAGAACATCCTGCTCAAGCTCATCAACGCCGCCGATGGCGATATCGAGCGCGCGCAGGTGGGCATTATCTACGTGGACGAGATCGACAAGATCGCCCGCAAGGCCGAGAACCTCTCCATCACCCGTGATGTCTCGGGCGAGGGCGTTCAGCAGGCACTGCTTAAGATTCTTGAGGGCACGGTTGCCAGCGTTCCGCCCACCGGCGGCCGCAAGCATCCCCAGCAGGAGCTGCTGCAGATCGACACGACCAACATCCTGTTCATCTGCGGCGGTGCCTTTGTGGGTCTGGATAAGATCATCGCCGATCGCGTGGGCAACAAGGGCGTGGGCTTTAACTCCGAGATCGCCGGCCCCACTTCGGTCGACGAGAACGACCTGCTGCGTCAGGTGCTCCCGCAGGACCTCAACGCCTTTGGCATGATCCCCGAGTTCGTGGGTCGTACGCCCGTCGTCACCCAGACGCAGGCGCTCGACGAGGACGACCTGGTGTCAATCCTGACCGAGCCCAAGAACGCCGTGGTGCGCCAGTACCGCAAGATGTTCCAGCTCGAGGACGTCGATCTTGAGTTTGAGGACGCCGCCCTGCACGAGATTGCCCGCATGGCGCTTGCCCGCAAGACCGGCGCACGCGGCCTGCGCGCCATCTGCGAGGACGTGCTGCAGCAGACGATGTTCGACCTCCCCAGCGAGGAGGGCGTTGCCAAGGTTGTCGTAACCGAAGCCTCCGTAAAGGGCGAAGAACAGCCCCAGCGCATCTACGGCTAGACCTGCCTAAAACGTGTTTGCAAATAGCCTCCGACCACTTGCGGTCGGAGGCTATTGTATATATGCGCAATAACCCCAACTACCTGTGTTATTCTGTGTGTTTGTTTAAGCCTCAGCGAAGTTATATCAGACTGAAGTAATCGATACCTAAGGGGAGGAATGTAGGCCCGATTTTCGTAGATTCCGCACGAGCCGAAGACCACTTAATGTGGTCTTCGAGCGAGCCCAGGACTTGACCGAGCGAAAATCGGGCCTACATTTCTCCCCGATGGGCAAGGGAGAGATATATGGAAGAAATGCCCAAGAACTACGATCCGTCGACCAACGAGCCGGCGATCCTGCAGAAGTGGCTCGACGGCGGCTACTACAAGCGCCGCGAGGGCGTGGGCGACTGCACCGTCACCATTCCGCCTCCTAACGTGACCGGCAAGCTCCACATGGGCCACGCCACCGATGACTCCATCCAGGATGCCATCGTTCGTATGGCCCGCATGCGCGGCAAGTCCACGCGCTGGGTGCTGGGCACCGACCACGCCGGTATCGCCACGCAGACCAAGGTTGACAAGAAGCTCAAGAGCGAGGGCATCAGCCGCCTGGAGATTGGTCGAGATAAGTTTGTCGACGCCTGCTGGGACTGGACCCACGAGTACGGCGGCATTATCGTCGAGCAGATCAAGCGCATGGGCTGCTCCGTCGACTTCGACAACGAGCGCTTCACCATGGACGAGGACTATGCCCAGGCTGTGCGCAAGGTCTTCTGCGACTGGTACCACGACGGCCTGATCTATCGTGGCAAGCGCATTGTCAACTGGTGCCCCAACTGCACCACCGCTATCTCGGACGACGAGGCCGAGTACAAGGACGAGAAGGGCCACCTGTGGCACCTGCGTTACCCGCTGACCGAGCCGGTCAACGGCCAGGACTACATCGTCGTCGCCACCACGCGCCCCGAGACCATGCTCGGCGACACGGGCGTCGCCGTCTCCCCGAAGGACCCCGAGAAGGCCGCCTTTGTGGGTAAGACCGTCAAGCTCCCCATCGTCGACCGCGAGATTCCCATCTTTGAGGATTGGCATGTCGACGCTAACTTTGGCTCCGGCTTCGTTAAAGTCACCCCGGCCCACGACCCCAACGACTACGCCATGGGTCAGGCTCACGATCTGCCGCAGATCAACATCTTTGACGAGCACGCGGTGGTCGTTGAGGGTTATGGCGAGTTCACCGGCATGACTCGCGAGGAGTGCCGCGAGGCCGTCATTAAGTGGTTTGAGGAGCATGACCTGCTCGATCACGTCGAGGACCACGACCACTCCGTCATGCACTGCTACCGTTGCGACGCCGCGCTTGAGCCGTGGCTGTCCGAGCAGTGGTTTGTGGCCGTCGATAAGCTCAAGGGGCCGGCGCTCGACGCCGTTAACTCCGGTAAGGTCACCTTCCATCCCGCGCGCTGGACGCAGACCTACACCACCTGGATGGAGAACCTTAAGGACTGGTGCATCAGCCGCCAGCTGTGGTGGGGCCACCGCATCCCCGTGTTCTACTGCGAGGACTGTGGCTGGGAGGACGCCCTGACCGAGGACACCGACGTGTGCCCTAAGTGCGGCGGTCATCACGTGCATCAGGACGAGAACGTGCTGGATACCTGGTTCAGCTCGCAGCTGTGGACCTTCGCCACGCAGGGCTGGCCGCAAAAGCCGGAGCTGCTCGAGGGCCATCACCCCACGACGGCGCTCGTCACCGCGCGCGATATCATCGCGCTGTGGGTCGCCCGCATGGTCATGAGCTCGCTGTACTTCTTGGACGAGGTACCGTTTAAAGACGTCGTCATCTACCCGACGATTCTGGCCAAGGACGGCAGCCGCATGTCCAAGTCCAAGGGCAACGGCGTTGACCCCATGGACCTCATTGGTATGTACGGCGCCGACGCCATGCGCTACAACCTGCTCACGCTGTGCACCAACAACCAGGATGTTAAGTTCGACGCGAACATCGACAAGAAGACCAAGAAGCTCATCGACAGCCCGCGCACCGACCAGGCCAAGAGCTTTGTGACCAAGATCTGGAACGCCAGCCGCTTCCTGCTCATGAACATGGAGGGCTACACGCCCGGCGAGCCCGTCGTTGAGACGCCGGCCGACGCCTGGATGTTCAGCCGCCTGGCCAAGGCCGTGAAGATGGTCACCGCGGGTATTGAGAACTACACCTTTGGCGATATGGCCCGCGGCGTGCAGCAGTTCTTCTGGAACGAGGTCTGCGACTGGTACGTCGAGGTTACTAAGGCCCGCCTGAAGGGCGAGGGCCGTCTTCAGTCGCAGCGCAACCTGATCTTTGTGCTTGACACCTCCATTCGCCTGATGCACCCGCTTATGCCGTTTGTCACCGAGGAGATCTGGGACAACATGCCGGCGAGCGTGCTCGATCTGGACGCCGAGGGCAACGTTGACCGTGCCGAGGCGCTCATGATCGCCAAGTGGCCGGAGCCCGTCGACTATGCGAAGTATGTCGATGAGCCCGCCGAGCGCGCGTTTGAGCTGTGCCGCACCGTCGTTTCCGCCGCCCGCGCCACGCGTTCGCGTTATCGCTTGAGCCCCAAGGTCGAGCTCGATGTGGTCGTGCGCGCCGGTGCCGAGGATATCGAGAAGCTCGAGAGCCTGCGCTCGACCATCGAGCCGCTGGCCAACACGGCTTCGCTGGTCATGGGTACCGACGTTGAGAAGCCGGCTGCGAGCATCGCTGTTGTTGACAGCGGCGTCGAGGTCTTTGTGGTGCTCGAGGGCAAGGTTGACCTTTCGGCCGAGAAGGCTCGCCTGGAGAAGGAGATTGCCGCGGCCCAGAAGGAGCTGGCCGGCTGCGAGAAGACGCTCGCCAATGAGGGCTTTGTGGCTAAGGCCGCGCCTGCGGTGGTCCAGAAGAAGAGGGACCGTGCAGCTGAGCTCAAGGAGATCCTGGCGGCGCTGAACTCGCAGGTTGCTGACTTCTCGTAGGCGGTACTGGGGGACGCGGTTTGGGGCTTTGCTCGCTACTGCGGACAGTCCTGCTCGCACGAAGGCCACATTAAGTGGCCTTCGGCTCGGGCGGAACTTGTATCGAGCAAAGCCCCAAACCGCTCCCATAGCGGTTACGAGGGCGTTCGCTGCCTGGTAGGGCCACTTGGTTGTGGCCTTGATCTCGCTGCAAAGCGGTGTTTGGCTGATATTTTGAATGGGAGGGGCTCGTTGTTGATTCGGGCCTCTTTTTATGTTGAGGGGACTTTGGGTTATGGCTAAGCGTTCTGGGTCGTATGTCGTTCCTTTCTCGTTTGAGTTGCTTTCGTTTGATGAGGCTGTTGGGCTGGCTGCTGATACGGGGCGGATTTCTGGGGATGCTGGGCCTCTGCTCGAGACGGTTGTCGATATGCTCGATGAGCTGGGGCGTCCGGACGAGTACTTTGATTGCATTCAGGTTGCCGGTACTAATGGCAAGACTTCGACGACGCGTTTTTCGGCTGCCATTCTTCGCGGCGAGGGACTCAAGACTGCGCTGTATACGTCGCCGCAGCTTGTGCGCTATCCCGAGCGCATGGAGGTTGACGGTTGCGTTGTGAGTGACGAGGCCTTTGCCCGTGGCGTTTCTGCCGCTGTTGAGGCGGGACATCGAGTGAATGCTCGTCGTGTGGCGGCGGGGGAGCGTGCCTATACCATTACGCCGTTTGACCTGTTGACGGCTGCCGCACTTGTTGTATTTGCCGAGGCCGCGGTGGATGTTGCCGTGCTTGAGGTTGGCATGGGCGGGCGTTGGGACGCTACGAGTGCGACCGATCCCGTCGCCGTTGCCATTACGGGCATTGGGCTCGATCACACACGTATTTTGGGCGATACGCTCGAGGCCATTGCGGGGGAGAAGGCTGCAGTTATCAAACCCGGGCGCTTGGTTGTTTTGGGCGAGGGTACGCACGAGGCGAGCGTTCAGCGCGTGATGGATGCCCGTTGCCGCGAGTGCGGCATAGTGCCGCTGGTGGTGAACCATGCCACGACCAAGGTGCCGGAGCACGTGGGCGATACCGTGGAGTTTAGCTGTACCACGCCACGCGCGATTTATACGTCGAGCATGGTCAAGCCGGCCTATCAGCCGCAGAATGCTGCGTGCGCGATTATGCTCTGCGAGGGGTATCTGGGTCGCGAACTCGACCACGATGCGCTCGATGCATCGCTTATGGGCTGCCCCACGCCGGGCCGATTTGATGTACTGGGAACTGAACCGCTCAAGCTGATCGACGCCTGCCATAACCCTCAGAGCTGCGAGAACTTTGTGAGCGCGCTGGACGAGATCGATCCGTGCGTGGAGAATCGCCCCACGCTGCTGTGCGCTGCGCTGGCCGACAAGGACGTGGCGGGCATCGTCGACGTTCTGGTTCCGGCGTTCCCCCGCTTCTGGCTTG
>UQZC01000048.1 GCA_900545505.1 uncultured Collinsella sp. | reverse complement strand
CGCGCCGGCGTCCAGCGTCACCGCGGCGGCAACGGCAGCACGCTGCGCCGCGCGCCGCTTCTTGCGCACGTGCCCGGCCGCAACGAGACCCACAACAATCGCCAGCAGCGCGCCCAAAACGCCCAGCGCCACCGCGGTGGTGTTGATGCCCTGCGCGTCCTCGGGCACGGGCACCTCATTCGGAATCTCCGCACGCACGCCCGATACGAGCAGGCGGTGCGAGTTCACGCCGTAGGGCGTGCAGGTCATGAGCGTCACGCGGTCCTCGCCGGCGGTCACGCGCAACTTGGAATCGTCGTCGGGCGTAATCACGTCTATGCGGTCGATCTTGTAACCCAGTTCCTCGCCCATCACCTCGATGTAAAACGAGTCGCCAACCTGCAGTTCGTCCAGGCGCGTGAACAGGAGCGAGCCTGGCACGCCGCGGTGGCCGGTAAGCACGGCGTGCGTGCTCGCGCCGCCCACGGGCAGCGATGTTCCATATAGGTGGCCGGCGCCCGCAGCGAGCACCTCGGTAGAGGTGCCGTGGTACACGGGCAGGTTCACGTCGATCTTGGGAATGCGCACCGAGCACATAAGGCCCGATCCCGCGTTAAGAAGCCCCTGGTAGGTTGTATCTTGCGAGGCGATGGAATCCTCAGAGCCAGAGGCGGTGGAGGCGCCGGAGGTGCTACCGAACGGATCCACGACCTCGCCGATAACGTCCTGACCGCCGGCGGCCAACTGCTCGTTGTAGGCGCGCGCGGCCGCGAGGGCCTCCTCCGCCTTCGGATAGGGCCAGCCATCAACCGTGTTGGCGGCCGCGGTAACTGCGGCCGTCTGCTCGGCCTGGGACATGGCGCGCAGGGCGAGGGGCGTGGCCACGATAACAAAGCCGGCGACAAAGCACAGAAGGGAAAGCAGGCGCAGGGCGAGGGGCGGTTTACGTCGGCTGGGGGAAGCCGGGTTCGAACCGACGCTCGGCGTGCGCATCGTCGATACGGGCTTGATTGCCTTCATGTGGTTCACCTCCGGGGGTGTGGGTGCGAGGACACGGTTAATGCACCACACCCCGCCGCGGGTCCAAGCGCGACGGGGTGCGGCGAAAGGGAATGTGAGAACGCGTCGCACGGGCGCTGATAGGAGACGACGATCGCCCGCTCGCCGCGTCATCAAGCTAGGGAATTAAGAGCGCATACGTGCACTCAGGGCAAAG
Organism: uncultured Collinsella sp.; assembly: GCA_900545505.1. Taxonomy (GTDB): domain Bacteria; phylum Actinomycetota; class Coriobacteriia; order Coriobacteriales; family Coriobacteriaceae; genus Collinsella. The sequence continues at coordinate 8,043 of UQZC01000048.1, read as the reverse complement.
GCGGCGCCAGCAGCCATGAGCAGCACGCCCACGGTGATGAAAACCTTGATGCCCAGGTCACCGGTCAAGGGCAGCTCGGTGAGGTTCTTGGCGTTCCAAATCTTGATGGTCGAGTTCTCAACGGAGACGCGAGGATCGGTAGCGTCCTTGGCATAAGAGACAGCAGTGATGGTCTTCTGGCCCTCGGGATCGTCGGACTTCACCGTAGCGGATACCGTAAAGGTGAACTTCGGCAGGGAGACGGCGGTGTAACCATTGGGAGGAACGATCTCCTCGATCTCATACGTGCCAGCGTCGAGACCATTAAAGTTGATGACGCCATCGTCGGTGGCGAACACGCCAACTTCGGCACCACCCTGAGTATCCTTAGTCGGAGTCGTGGTCAGGGTCTTCCATGCGCCGTTCTCGTAACCGAGATAGCTGCTTCCCGCCTTGATCGTGAACTTAGCACCCGAGAGCTTAGTGGTCATGTCCTTGGCGGTCTTCACGATGTTGAACTTATAGGAGTAGACATTCACCTCGTTACCAGGAATGGTCTGCTCATCGGAGGTGTTGTTGGGGTTGTGCGACCAGGTAAGTGAGTCCTTGTTGGGGTTGCCCTGGATGGCGGTGGAGTCAGAAAGCTTGGCATCTACATCAAGGGTAGCACTCACCAGTACGGTCACCTTTGCGCCCTCGTTCAGCGCAGTAGCGCCCGCAACCTGGTTCACGTAGTTGCCAAGGTCGATGACGGTATCTACACCTCCGGCGTACTTACTATCGGTATCAGAAGTGGCAGCATAGGAAACACTGTAGTCGTTACTCACCTTAAGAGTAACGTCTCCAACCTTGACCGATTCAACGTTTACGCCCGTGGCGACGTTACCGACAATCGAAGAAATGGCAGAACTAGCAGTGTCGTTGATCTTGAACACACGTTTGGTCGAATAGCCGGTGTAGTACGGAACGGTAGTCTCAAGCGTGTAGTACACGGTGTCGCCCACGGAGAAGGACGGCTCATTGTTGTAGGTGCCGTCAGCATTGGCAAGATGCTTAGAGATGGTCGGAATCACGTTCTTCACGGTAACGGTGCCATCGACATCGGTGCCCGCAATGCTCGTCGGCGTAATGATGGGCAGTGAGAAGGACTCCTTGTCCGCAGCGGGATTGGTAACGTCCTTCAGGAACCAGATACCCGGGACGTTAAAGGTTTTCACATTGGCGTTGCCGGCCGTAGACGTGGTGAACTCGGTTGCAGCAGGAGTACCAGGGAAGGTCTGGTCCTCGAGGTTCTGGGCAAAGGTGCGCAGCGCGGCATCATTGTTCCAAGGCGAGGAGAGGTTAGGGGCTCCGCTATTGCTAAACACCCGCATGATCAGGAAGCCCATAGGGTTGTTCGACGCGTTGCCCTCGGACACAAAGAAGTTCTTGTCCTGCTTGTAGGCAGTAAGCACGTTCCGGGCATCGCCCGTCCCATCAATGACAGCATTGAAGTTCATCGCGCCCTCGATGGTGCTCACGAGCGCATCGGTGGTATCAATCGTATAGGCAATCGACTTGTCATTGCCAACAACAACGTCCTTCAGCTCGGCAAGCTGCCAGCCGTTGAACGTGTGATCGGCAGCATCCGTCGACTGCTTGTTGATCGTAATGCTGTAGACTGGCGCAGCCTTGGCCGTGGGCGCTCCACCCACCAGGCCGGTTACGGCGATCGCTACGGCGGCGGCGCCGGCGATCAGCTTTTGTACTAATCGGTTCATGATTCCCCTTTCAGAAATAAGCCCGACATTCATAAACATCTATCTACATGCGCCATCAGACGAATCGTCCTAGCGGCGCTTTGTAACGATCCAATACGCTCCCGCGGCGATACCGCCCAGAAGCATGAGACCGGCGCCCACGAGGAGCATGGAGTTCTCGGTCCAACCCGCGCCGGTGAGCGGGAGGTCCGTGAGGACTTTCACGTTGGTGAAGGTGGAGGCGGGGATGGCGTTGGGCTCGGCGTCCTTGCCGATGGTGTTACTCACAGTATTGCCCATGTCGTCCTTCATCTGCGTGACCGTGGTGGAAGTGGTGAGGCCGGAGTACTTGCCGGCCTTATTCAGCTCGGCCTCCACCGTGACGGCAACCTGGTACTCGGCCTTGGAGTAGCGGAGCTTATCGATGGCACCGGTGGTAGGCGCGACCTCCTTCACCGTGTAGGTGTAGGTCCTGGCGTAGTCACCCGCCGTACCGCGGGTATCGGACAGGTGCGACTTGTTGAACGTCATGGCGCCAAAGGTCGCCGTGATGTTGTTGAGCTTGTCGGCGTCGGTCTCCCATGCCTTTGGGGCAACAGAAATCTTGGGCGCTTCGGGCATGGGGGCTTTGGCTGCATAGTCACCCGTAGCCACAATGCTGAACTCGAACGGCACATAGTTGCCGTCAGCATCCTTCGGCCAATCCGTATTGCGAACGGATTTGGTCACCGGGATCTTCACGGAAGTAACACTGCACTTGTCAGAGATGTACGTAGTGCCGCCAACGATGCTCGGCTGCTCGTTCTCTTTCCACGTAATGGAGCCGTTTGTGCTGTCCACCGTGAACTTGTAGGTGTTCTTCAGTTCGTAGCCAAACGGAGCCTGGGTCTCAACAAGCGTGTACGTGCCCGGCAGCAGACCCTCGAGCTTGAACTTGCCATTCGTGACGTCGGCATCGGCCCACGTGGTCTCGCCCGAAGCCGACTGGTCGCTCACGGTCCAAGACTGCGCCTCGGTCGTACCATCGGCACCCAGTTTCGCAAGCTTCCACTCGGAACCAGCCAAAGGAGTGTATCCCTTGTCTCCTTCCTCAACCTTGGTCCAAGACACCGTACCGGTGATCTTGGTGTTGGAGATGGCGCCCGTGGTGTTGGAATCATCGAATGAAACGAGCTTATTTCCGTTCACCGTGTCCACGTGACCCTGAACATAGTTCACCTGCTCGCCGGTGTTGTTCATGGTTGCGTAGTAGATGGTGTCCGACTTCTGATAACCAGCCGGCGCCTTGACCTCGCGAATGTAGTACGTGAAGTAGTCTTTATCGTTGGGATCGCCAATTTTGGCCTTCTGATTCAAATAGTTGAACTGAAGCTCGCCATCATCCGAAGAGTAATCATTGGCACCGCCATCCGTTACCGTAACGATGGGATTCGTCTCATTCTTGGCATCATCGACAGTTCCGTATATCTTCCACGAGGAACCAGAAAGCAGCGTCTTGCCGTCCGCAGCGTCGACCTTGCTCCACGCAATGGCAGAGCCGTCCGGTGTATACGACCCGGACCACGGTAAATTGTGACGCTCCTGATCCATATCGATGACGGAAGCCGAGTCACCCTCGAAGCTGAAATTCCACGCTTTCGTAGGGTTGTACATCTCAAAGTCGCCGCCCACGTACACACGGCCGTTAGTGGTCACGTGGTCCTCGAAGCTGCCGTCGGGAACAACGATGCTGCCCAACATGGCGGCTGCTGGGTCGTCGTCTGTCCACTTATCATCGGCACCTCCGAGGGCTTTATTGCCCTCAAGGGCCATACCACCGCGGATGGTGACCTGCTTGGCCGTAGTGAAGTTCCACAGGATGCTCTGGGCGGCAGTACAGTACAGAGACTCGACGGCGCTACCTTCCTCGTACCCGCGGGAGATTTCCACATCATTCCACCAGAAGCGCCAGCCGGTGTTGAACTCAACCGGAGCATCACCGATGATGTTGACGACCACGGAAGCGTCCTCGGGTATATTCTTGAAGCTGAAGTCCACGCCACGGTAGATATTGCCTTTATAGGAGTTGGTAAGATCCGACGCCTTCAGGTTGAAGACTTGTAGCGGAGAACCTTTGCCGTTCCCATCCGCATCCCCGTAAAACGTGATGAGCTTCTCGTTGTTGACAAGGGTCACCTCGCCGGAAACGTTGTTGCCGTTAACGTCGGTATAGTTCGTCTTGCGCGTAAAGGTCTTGGGATCGTCGTTGAACGTGAGTCCGTACTGCTCCGTGTTGTTGTACTTTTTAATGGTGTATTTGGGATCATCCTTGGCAACACCAACCGCAACCCCAACCTCGTATCTTCCCGTAGCAGGAAGCTTTGCGAGAGGCGCGGAGATCTTCGCCTTTACTTCGGAATCAGGAAATTGGTGTAATCCTTACCGTTGATCTTGAGGATGTCGTCTTGTTTGACGTCTTGTTTGAACAGCGAACTTTCGTCCGCATTTTTCCCTTCATAGTAGCTGCCCTGCTTCTTCACCACAGACTGGCGCTTGTTGTCAGCATTCCAATTGTTGCCAGGATTCCAATAGGTAATGGGACCGGCGATCTGCGCGGTGTAGTCATAGCCGGTATCCTCTTTCGACTTGCCGACCCAGGCACCCCTGGTCCAAGCACCAACCGTCGCAGTATCTGAGGTCGTTCCCAGACCGGTGTTCATGTTCTGAATCGAGCTGTTTATACCGGCGACCGCAAGCACTGTACTACGGTCGACAGGACGAAACTGAGAACCAAAACCAACGGTGCCGAAACGGAAGCCATCGCCGCTCCAACTCGCCTTGATAGGATTCATGGCAAGCTTGCCACGGACCACGGTAAGGCCCTCCGCCTCAGCGGCATATGAACCGGTGGGAGCGTTACCCGCATCAAGAGTTCTAGTGTCGCTCGGCTTACCACCGATATACATGTCGCGGCCGACGTAGGTGGCCACGCCGGTATCGGGGGTAGAGACATCGATATTCGTACCGATGCCGATGGAAGTTGGCTTGTGAATGCCCGGAGTGAGGAGTCCAGCATCTTCCGCGCTTGCGGTGGAGACCGCGCTAAACGGCGACAACAGAGTGCTCACTACGAGAACAGTTGCCATAAAGCTACATGCGGCGAACTTCTTCACTTTGAGCACCCCATTACAGTTTCCTCGGTAGAAACTGTCTGGACGTCGTTTGCAATGGCCTGCGAGATCGGAGGCATGACGAGCGACAGTACCAGGCTCAAAACGGAGGCTCCGCACAAAACGCCTGCCAGTACGCGGCGCGTCGCTTTTTTACTCTGCTTAGTTTTTTCTGAATTCGCTTTCATCGATGTCTCCTCCCCAAGAGACCGCGATCTTGCTCTTTCACTATCAAACGTATCTGCGCAATCTGTAATTGCGCTCGCGTAGTAATACTATTGTAACTATTGTTTAAACATTCGAGCAACAAAACCGACATTTTTGTAGCCAGCTCTCAATTCTCTTGACATTTACTCAGATTTGCTTTCGTTTATTCGCTATAAAATAACTGTTTCTACTGGTAATTAAGTTAGTTATCAGTTTTTTAATAGCATTTTATTTATTTGCACAACATTTTGCTCAAGAGCATGCGTCCTGTGAACGGTCGAAAATCGACCGTGAACGGTAGGTCGTTAAACGGGAGGAATAGACTACCAAATTGATGGGAATATCTTTAACCCATCGGTAGTTAGAAGCGTAATGTTCAGACAACCATATCTGAATTTGCGCGCAGATTTTAGGTATCAATTCGCCCAAATCGCCTGAGGCCACCACAAAGGTGCCTGCCCCCTTTGCGGTGGTTCTGCCCCAGCGCTACAGCAGATGCTCCTCGATAAAGATCGCGATGCCGTCTTTGTCGTTGCTCGCGGTTACAAAATCGGCGGCGGCACGGGTGGCGTCGCTGCCGTTTGCCATGGCCACGCCCACGCCGGCGTCGGCCACCATGCAGGTATCGTTGTCGGCATCGCCAAACACGCAGATGTTCTGGAGCTCCATGTCGTTGAGCTCCGCCACGCGCACAAGGCCGCGCGTCTTGGACACGCGCGGATCCATGAATTCGTAGAGTCGCTGCGTGGTTTGCAGAGCCGCCGCCTTAACGGTGTTATCGGCAAACGTCGACGCCCGCTCGATCACCCGCGGCATTACCTCGGGCGCCATGGTAAACATCACCTTGGGCTGCGGCTCGCGCAAAAACTCGGCAAAATCAACCACCTGGTAGGGCACACCGTCGACGCGCGACAGGTGCTCGACGCACGCGTTGCTCTCGGGCACGTAGAACACGCCGTCTCGGGGGCAGACGGGCGTTGCCGGAAGGTCCGCCATGTGCTCGCAGATGCGCGCGATGGCATCGCCCGGCAGCGGATAGCTCAGCTCGTTGATGTCGTGCGCGCGGTCGATGACCTCGGCGCCACCGCAGCCCACGAGCACGTCCACCAGGCCTTCGATGCCCCAGAGCTCGTACATGGCCTCGGTCGCGTGGGCGTCGCGCCCGGTGCACAGGCCAAAGAGCACACCGCGCTCGCGCAGGGCGCGGATCGCCGCCACGGTGCGCGGGGACACCGTGTGCTGGCTCGTGAGCAGCGTGCCGTCGATATCGCAGAACACGGCTTTGATGTGGCTGAAGGTGATGTCCATGGGGGCCTTTCTGGGTTGTGCGGCGGTGTGGGGTGTATTCGTGAACGGCGTACATGGTATACCAAGGCGCAGACCGTTGGGACCCGATCACCACAAAGGCGTCTGGCCCCTTTGTGGTGGCCGGACCCGAAGGGTGTCCCGGCCTGGAGCGCAAACCATCACAACATTCGACGCTTTTCGTCAAAATCGCGATTTTCAACGAATGTTGTGATGGTTTTTACTGCAAAGCAAAAACCATCACAAAGGTGCACTGGCCCCTTTGTGGTGGAAATGACGTTTGCCCAGATAAAACCTGCCAAAATAAACCTGTCCCTTTTTGGCAGCAGATGATCGATTCCCAACAGTACTGCAGTGTGCGCCCCGAAAGAGGAGCGACGCGTACTTTGGTACGCGAGCGACGGCTTGAGGGGCGAGATGGGGTGCTTGGGGCCGGCGCAGCGTCGAGCCTTAAAGATGGTCTTGGATGAGATCGCAGATGGCTCGGGCGTCGTTGATGTTGATGGCTCGGGTCGCAAAGCCGGCGTCGAAGGCCTGACGCGCCAGGGCCTCGTTGCAGGCAAGGGCCAGCGTGTGACCGTCGACCAGGTCGAGCGAGCTCTTGCCGCGCAGACGGTCGACACCGGAGCGCGCGACCACGATGTTGTCGAAGCCCTCGGTCTTGTAGCCCTCGATGATCACCACGTCGACATCGTTGTAGCGCGACAGCAGCTCGCGCGCGGGCATCTCGTCCTCCTCGCGTGTGTCGGCGTACTCCGCCCAGCGCGTGGCGCAGATGAGGCCCACGTGCTTGGATCCGGCCTGGTGATGGCGCCAGGTGTCCTTGGCGGGCACATCGATATCAAAGCCGTGATGCCCATGATGCTTGAGCGAGCCCACGCGCAGACCGCGGCGGGTGAGCTCGGCAATGACCTTCTCGACGAGCGTGGTCTTTCCCGAGTTCTGGTAGCCGATAAACGCGATCGCGGGGACGGCCCGTGTCGGAGCTGCGGGTGCGACGGCGACGGGTGCGCTCGCGGGCGCGACACCGTCAGCGGCCACGGCCTCAACAGCAGCGGCCTGACGCTCTGCGCGATCCCACACGCCCGAGCGGCCGCCCTCCTTGTGCAGCAGGCGCACGTCGACGATCTCCATGCCGCGATCGACGGCCTTGCACATGTCATAGATGGTCAGACACGCGGCACTCGCGCCGGTCAACGCCTCCATCTCAATACCCGTCTTGCCCGTCACGCCGGCCGTAACCAGTACGTGAAAGCCAACCTGCCCGTCTGTGCGCGCCGGCGCCCAGCCCTCGGGCACGTCCTCGGTCGGCGTCCCCGCCGGAGCGATGGGCGCAATGTCGCACTTGCTCTTGGTAATGAGCAACGGATGGCACATGGGAATGATGTCGCTCGTGCGTTTGATGGCCATGATGCCTGCCACGCGCGCGCAGGCAAGCACGTCGCCCTTTTTGGCGCGGTCTTGCAGCACCATGGCCTGTGTCTCGGGGTGCATGAGGATGGTGCCCTCGGCGATGGCGATGCGATGAGTCTCGGCCTTGCCGGACACGTCGACCATGCGCACCTCGCCCTTGGCGTCCACGTGCGTCAGCTCGTCGCGACGGGCGTCGCGGGCGGGCTCGGTGGCAGCACTGGCAGTCGGCTGCGCGCCTGCAACGGCATCGC
>UQZC01000047.1 GCA_900545505.1 uncultured Collinsella sp. | reverse complement strand
AGCCTATCGGGGCTTGCGCCCTCGGCATCCATCAGGCTCACGTAGCGAATCGACGGATCCCCATACATCGCGTAGTAATAATTGCCCGTGCGCGCGCTAAAGCATCCGGTGTAGATAGTCTTCTCGAACTTGCCATCGCCCATCCTGGACGCTCCCTCGATCATCACCACGCCCTCGAGCGAGCGGAACATGCGAACGACGTTTTCGGTCTCGCTCTCCTTTTGCGGATAATTGGCATTGAGGTACGCCGCCTTTACAAAACGGCTCGGCGAATAGCAGTCACCCGGAATACCGCGCATGCCGGCACCCGCGCCATAGGGCTTGAGCTCGGCGCCACGCCATGTCGCCGTCTGCGGAAAATCGCTTGTGGCGGTGATATAGGTGCGGAGGTTTTCCATGTGCCACGGGAAGGTCGGCTGGTTGGCAAGGGTGTCGACCGGATCGTCGTACACATACAGGCCGTCAGCCATCATCTCGACCACGATGCTGCGCTGGCTGTCGCCGATAATCCAATGGAGCAGCGACACGCCCAGTCCCTCTCCTGCAGATTTGGCAACAATCACCGTGTCGCGCAGCGCGGCCTCGACCTCATCGACCGTCGAGAACGTCGCTGCCACCCACAGGGGAAACTCATAGGCCGCGATATTGGTCTTTCCATCAACCGGCCCCTCGGCATACTCGGCATAACCCGGGAAATTGAGGCCCGCTACGGCGAGGCCCGCATCGTTGCCGCAATCGAAGAACATAGGGTAGTTCTTGTAATCGATGCACATACCGATCACCGCGTGTGCCGCTGTCGCGTCGTCGATAAACGAATACGGAATGTGGAACCCGCGCGGCATCACGCGAACCTGTTGGCCGTAGTCAAAGCTCCAGTCGAGGTTGCGGCCTAGATACATGTGGCCAGAATTATCGGTAAATCGAATACTCGTGCACATAGCGCCTCCTAGCTTTACGTTCTTGCTAATTTCATTGTCTCCAAACAAAAAGGCGCTAAACACAAAAGCCCGGACATGACAACAATGTCACGCCCGGACTATTCAAGCTGGATAAACTCAACCAAGTTAACCCCGCAGGTCGTCTAAGGGGTCAAAGTGCCGCAGATTGCCACGAAAGAGGAGCGCCGCGTACTAACGGGACGCAAGCGACGATTGAGCGGCAAGGTGCGGTGCTTTGATCCCCTTAGACCAACTTTCCTAGACAGTGGTCGATCATATGCTGGACCATTTGTGCCTCAAAGCCCGCGTAGTCGCGGCGGCACTCCTTCATCTTGCCGTCGACGATCTGGTCAAAGGCAACCTTGCACTTGATATAGCGCGTGGACTTGGTGACCTCCTCGTGCGTCAGGCAGCTCTCCTCCATCTTGCTGGCGCCCAGGCCAAACACCAGACGGGGGTTGTAGAGCACGTGGGGCTCGCCGGCATCGTCCAGGTAGACGCAAACCTTCTTGGTGACGCCAATCTGGTTAGCGGCAAGGCAGCCGGCATCGTCGAGCGACTTGATGGTATCGATCAGATCCTGAGCAACCGACTCGTCCTCGACGGTCGCAACCTCGCAACGCTGGGACAGGATAGCCTCGTCGTGGCAGAGCTCTTTAATCATACATTCCTCCATAGGGGTCGTTGTAACCGCTTAAGTATACGGTACCCACACATTTTCATACGGAAAATACCGCCCGTCCGTTACAAAGCGCCGAACATCAACATGCGAGGAACAACAGCGTCGTAAAGGGGCTATAGTAGTTGAGTTCGTGTCAATCGGCCTAAACTCGGGGCCGAACAAGGAAAGGGTATGCATGGACGAACTTTTTCACGTCAGTGAGCGCAAGTCCACAATCGGGACCGAACTCCGCGCTGGACTGACAACATTCCTGGCGATGGCCTACATCATCGCCGTCAACCCCGCGGTGCTCTCGGGCGCTGGCATCGATGCGGGAGCGCTCGCCTGCGCCACCTGCCTGGGCGCCGGCATCATGACCATCTGCATGGGCATCTTCGCCAACCGCCCGCTCGCCTGCGCGTCGGGCTTAGGCGTCAACGCGATGATCGCCGGAATCACCACCACCGTCTGCGGCGGTGACTGGCACGTGGCCATGAGCGTCATCTTCCTCGAGGGCGTCGTCATCTTGCTGCTCGTGCTTTGTGGCCTGCGCGAGGCCATCATGGACGCCATCCCGGTTGTCCTGCGTCACGCCATCTCGGTGGGTCTGGGCCTGTTTATCGCCATGATCGGCCTGTGCGACGCTGGCATCATCACCGCTGGCGCCGGTACGCTCGTCGGCCTGGGCGACATCGCCTCCCCCACCTTTATCGTCGGCATCATCTCCATCGTCGTGACGGTTGCCCTGGCTTCCCGCAACGTGCCGGGCTCGCTGCTCATCGGCATCGTCGTCGCCGTCATCGCCGGTATCCCCCTAGGTGTGACCCAGGCTCCGACCGGTATCATCGCCCCGCTCGACTTCTCGAGCATCGGTGGCCCCATCGCCGACGCCGGCGGCATGCCCGCCATCGTCAAGGTCCTTACCGACCCCGCGCTCCTCGTCATCTCGTTCTCGCTGCTCATGAGTGACTTCTTCGACACCATGGGCACCGCGATGGCCGTGGCCAAGCAGGGCGAGTTCCTCACCGACGACGGCAACGTCGAGGATATCAAGGAGATCCTGATCGTCGACTCCGCCGCCGCTGCTGTGGGCGGTTTCATGGGTGTCTCCTCCATCACCACCTTCGTCGAGTCCACTTCCGGCGCCGCTGACGGTGGCCGCACGGGCCTCACCTCCGTCACCACCGGCGTGCTGTTCATTCTCGCCGCGTTCTTCTCCCCCATCGTCACCATCGTTTCCAGCGCCGCCACCTGCGGTGCTCTGGTCTACGTCGGCTACCTCATGATGAGCGAGGCCTCCGAGATCGACTGGTCCGACGTGTCGCAGGGTTTCCCGGCGTTCATGATTGTCGCCGGCGTGCCCTTCACCTACTCCATCTCTGCCGGCATTGGCCTGGGCTTTATCGCCTACGTGGTCGTCGCGCTCTTTAAGGGCGAGGCCTCCAAGATCAAGCCGCTCATGTGGATCGCAGCCCTCGCCTTCCTCGTCTACTTCTTCGTGGCGTAACGGCATAGTCTGCTAAAGCAAAACAACAAGGCGCGGAATCGCATCGAGCGGCTCCGCGCCTTTCTTTTAGCGTCTGCCCCCGTGTCAGCGTGCGACAATTGAGACTGTCAATTATCACAACACTGAGAGAAGCCTGCCTTGGAAGCGCATCATAAGCAGATAACCGTTTATTCAGGGTGTGCGGAAGGCGCGCCCGTCATCTATCTCCCCGTGGTTATGGGCAACGGTAGTGAAGTCTACGAGCGCTGCCGAGAGCTCGACTGCCCGCCGTTCACCCTTGTCGCCATTGGAGGGCTCGATTGGAATCGCGAGCTGAGCCCCTGGGAATGCGACGGAACTATACGAGATGCCGAGCCCTTTGGCGGACAGGCTGCTGGTTTTCTTGACGAGTTGTTGAAGCAGATAATCCCCCAGGCCGAATCATCGCTCCCGCAACCGCCCGCCTGGCGCGGCGTTGCCGGCTACTCGTTGGCGGGTCTTTTTGCACTGTGGGCACTTTGGCAAACAGATGTCTTTGAGCGCGTGGCGAGTGCATCGGGGTCGCTGTGGTTCCCCGGCTTTATCGACTACGCGCGCGAGCGCACGATGACGGCTACGCCCGACGCCGCCTATCTGTCGCTCGGTAAAAAGGAAACCAAGACGCCCAACCGCATGATGCGGCACGTACTCGACGATACGCGCGCGATGGAAAAGCTGTTTATCGAGCGCGACATCCCAACAACGCTGGAGCTCAACCCCAGCAATCATTTTGCCCAAACTGACCTGCGCATGGCGCGCGGCATCCACTGGATACTGACGCATTAAAAATGGCGTCCACGCGCACATACGCATGGACGCCATTTTTAATTTGGCTGAACGCAGCTACTATTCAGTAGTCTCCTCAAGCTCGGAAGTATCGAACTCAAAGTCATTACCGGGCAGGATGGCGTTGAGCACAATGCCCACCAGCGAGCCCACGGCAAGGCCCGAAAGCGAAATCGTCACGCCGCCCAGCTCCAGCACGATGGCACCGGCGGTACTGTAGGCAATGCCGAGCGAAAGCACGAGCACCAAAGCCGCAACCAGCACATTGCGGTTGTTCTGGAAATCAACCTGGTTTTCGATAAGGTTGCGAACGCCCACGGCACTGATCATGCCGTAGAGCACGAGCGACACGCCGCCGATTACACACGCCGGCATGGCGGCGATCACGGCAGCAAACTTGGGGCAGAACGAAAGCACGATGGCGCAGCAGGCGGCAATGCGAATCACGCGCGGGTCGAACACGCGCGTCAGGGCAAGCACGCCAGTGTTCTCGCCATACGTCGTATTGGCGGGGGCGCCAAAGAGCGATGCCAAGATGGTCGCCAGGCCATCGCCGAGCAGGGTACGGTGCAGACCGGGATCGGCAATGTAATTGCGTTCGCAGGTAGAGCCAATGGCGGAGATATCGCCAATGTGCTCAATCATGGTCGCAAAGGCCAGCGGCATGATGGTGATGATGGCCGTCGTGGCAAGACCGCTATCGAGCTGCGGTCCAAAGAGCGCAAACACGGTGTTGTCCCACACGACGGGCAAGCCAACCCAGGGGGCGGCTGCGACGCCAGAGAAGTCGACCTCACCCAACGCGGCCGCAACGGCATAGCTCACCACGACGCCCAGCAGAATCGGCACGATCTTAACCATGCCGCGGCCCCAAATATTGCAGATGACGATCACGGCCACAGCGACAACGGCAACAAGCCAGTTGGTCTGGCAGTTGGCGATAGCAGAGCTTGCCAAGATCAGGCCGATGGAAATGACGATGGGGCCGGTCACCACCGGCGGGAAGAAGTGCATGACACGCTTGGCGCCAAATGCGCGGAACAGCGCTGCCAGCACCGGATAGAGCAGGCCGGCGCAGACAACGCCCAGGCAAGCGTAGGGCAAAAGCTCGGCCTCGCCGTTGGGCGCAACGGCGGCATAACCCGCGATAAAGGCAAACGACGAGCCCAGGAACGCGGGCACCTTACCGCGCGATAGAAAATGAAACAGCAGCGTGCCGATGCCGGCGAACAGAAGCGTCGTCGAAACGGAAAGGCCGGTGAGCACGGGCACGAGCACCGTGGCTCCGAACATCGCAAACATGTGTTGCAAACCCAACACAAACATGCGCGGGCGGCCGAGCGACGATGCATCGTAGATGGCATCGGTGACGGCGGGCGTCGAAGACCGGCACATGAGAGTCCTTTCAAAAAATGGAAGGGCGATCAGGCATATCGGATAACCTGCCCGAACGATACGATCCGAACCATTGTACGTGATACGCCATGTCTCGCACGCGCCGTCACCTGCAAACGGTAGCGTTACTTCCAAACGCGCTCGGCAATGCGCTTGACCAGCGCGATCTTTGCCCACTGTTCGTCCTCGGTCAGCTTGTTGCCAATCTCGCAGCTGGCAAAGCCGCACTGGGGCGACAGGTACAGGTTCTCGAGCGGCACATACTTCGCGGCCTCGTGGATACGTTCGACGATAACGTCCTCGTCCTCAAGCTCAGCCGCCTTGGTGGTCGCCAGGCCCAGCACGACCTTCTTGCCGGGAGCAACGTACTTGAGCGGCTCAAAGCCACCGGCGCGTGGCGTATCGAACTCAAGGTAGAACGCGTCGACGTTCTCATGTGCGAACAGGTACGGCGCAATGGGATCGTAACCACCCTCGAAGGCATACGTGGAGTGATAGTTGCCGCGGCACACGTGCGTGTTGATAACCAGATCGTCGGGCTTGCCCGCGATGGCGGCATTGTTGAGCGCCACGCCCAGCTCGCTCACCTTTTGCAGGTCAACCGGGCTCATGCCGGTCTTGGACACAAAGTCGGTATCGCAATAGATGCCCCAGGTGCAGTCATCAAATTGGATGTTGCGGCAGCCTGCTGCGTACAGGTCGGCGATCACCGTGCGATAAGCGGCCGCAATGGCGTCGGCAAGTTCCTCATCGGTCTTATAGACAGCGCGCAGGCTCTCCTGCTGGCCGTCGCAGCGATCGAGCGTGACCTCAGAGAACGTCTGGATCGGCGCCGGAATGGTCTGGCGTGCGACCTGGCCCTCCCCCTCAAGCGCCTTGACGAACTTAAAATGCTCGACGAACGGGTGGTTCTCGCCGCTAATGGGACCAGTAACCACGGCGGTGTCGGCCGTCGTCTCCTCATCATGGAACATATAACCCGTGCGTGAGGTGCGGCGCTCAATGCCGTTGAGGCCCCACATAAAATCGAGGTGCCAGTAGCTGCGGCGGAACTCGCCATCGGTGATCACCTGCAGGCCGGCGGCCTTCTGCTTGGCCACCAAATCGCGAATGGCATCGTCCTCGACGGCCTTAAGGCCGGAAGCGTCGAGTTTACCCGCGACATAGGCGGCACGGGCGTCCTTTACAGCCTGCGGACGAAGAAAGCTGCCGACGATATCGGCGCGAAACGGCGCGTTCGGTTGAATCGAAGTGCTCATAGATATCTCCCTTTGCATTGGTTGCTTTACTGGGACAGAGTATGAGCGCTCATATGACCATCGTAAAATATACGTTTATAACAGTTTGATATAGATGTTTCCTATATCAGTCTGGACTGTCATAAAGAGACTTGAACCGTGCGGAGCACAGCAGCCTAGATATGCTGACGAATCGCGTCGATATAGGCCCGACCGTAGCGCGTAAGCGTCGTGTTCTTGCGCGTGATGATGCCAATCTCCATGTACTCGTCCACGTCGAGCGGAATCGAGATAATGCCGGGGCCGTTGAGCTCGTGGCTGATCACGCCCGAGCATACCGTGTAGCCGTTGAGGCCCATGGCCAAATTGAACAACGTCGCACGGTCGCGCACGCGGATATTTTTGCGACGCTCGAACGTCGAGGTCAGCTCCTCGGAATAGTAAAACGAGTTATAGCTGCCCTGCTCGTAGGACAGGAACGGGTAGTCTTCCAGATCCTCGAGCGTCACGCTGGAGCGGTCCGCCAGCGGATGGTCGGCGCAGACGAAGACATGCGGCGTGGCGCAGAAGAGTCCTTCGAACACGAGCTCGTTGGCCACCAGCATGCGCTCGATGACCTCGCGGTTATGCTCGGATAAGTACAGGATGCCCAGTTCGCTTTTCATATGCGCGACATCCTCGATAATCTCGTGAGTCTGCTCCTCGCGCAGGGTGAAGTCGTAACGCGCGGCATCGAACTCGCGGATCACGTCGACAAACGCGTTGACGGCAAAGGAATAATGCTGGCAGCTCACACTAAAGTGCGGCACCTGCTCGGATGCGCCCTTGTACTTGCCCTCGAGCAGGTCGGCCTGGTCGAGTACCTGGCGCGCATAGCCCAAGAAGGTCTCGCCTTCCTCGGACACAATGACGCCCTTGTTGGTGCGCTCAAAGATGTGCACACCCATCTCGTTTTCGAGATCGCGAATCGACGCGGTAATCGAAGGCTGCGACACAAAGAGACGGCGCGAGGCTTCGGTAATGCTGCCGCATTCGGCAACTTTGACGACATATCTGAGCTGCTGGAGCTTCATGGCTGTCTCCTTAGCTGTTCGCGAAATTCGCGTCGGCTGCACCCTCCTGACGCATAAACGGCGGCATCTCCCCCGTCGCGGCGCAGGCGGCAATCTGATGCAGAGCCCCGGCGACCGCATCATCTGCCGCGGCGCCGATATGCCAGCGCGCGGCAGCCGTGACGGCCTCATTGGCATTGGCGACTGCAACGGAGTTGGGAACGGCATCGATCATGGGCAGATCGTTATCGGAATCGCCAAATACGGCCACCTCGTCGGGCGTCAGGCCCAAGGCGCGCGCCAGCTCCAGCGCAGCGCAGCCCTTGTCCCAACCATCCGGAAGGATGTCGAACAGGCGCACTCGGTTGTTGGGAAACACAAGCGAGAGTTCGGGCACCTCAACGGCAACGCGCTCGCGTAGCTCCGCGAGCTCCTCACGCGAACGGGCACTCCAGATATTCGCCTTAAACACCGGCGCGCCATCGACGACGGGACGACACGGGGCCTCTTCGCCTTTGAGCCACGCATTGCCGCCCGACTCCATAGCGCGACGCACACGCTCGGGATTGCTCGTCACGCAATAGGCATCGTTGCCCCAAAAGTCATCGCCCGGGCTGTAGACTTTTAGAAATGTATCGTCGGTCTCTTGCTCCAGATAGTCAGCCAAACGCATCAGAGCATCGTTGTCGATTGCGCGCGAAGCGACTACTTCGCCGTCGACAAACATCACCTGGCCGTTACAGAACGCACCGGTCGAAAAACACTCGGAACGGTTTTTGAACATCCAGCCCATCGCGGACGGCTGACGACCCGAAACCGGCCCAAAGTGCAGACCCGCCGCCTGCATGGCATGAATACCCTCAATGGCGTAGTCGCTGGCGCCGTCATGCCCGGCTGGAATCAGTGTATCGTCCATATCGGTCAGCACAAGTTTAATCATAAGGCCCCCATTCGTATCGGTCCTACCTATTGTAACGACCTGCCAAAATAAACCTGTCCCTTTTTGGCAGGTGCGCTAGTATAGGGAACAACAGATTCGATGCGGGAGTGCCGGCGGTGCAAACCACAAGGCTGAGAGGGCATGGGGCCCAATCCTTTGAACCTGTCAGTTAATGCTGGCGTAGGGAGCATGCCGCCTTTACAGGGGCGCTGTCTATGCACAGCGCCCCTTTTCTATGCCAAGGAGGCATGTGCAGTGATTGATTCGGAACAGCTTAAGCAACATATGGTCAAGGCCGTAGAGGAAATTCGCGCCACCAATCCGATGGCCGGCTCCATCACCAACACGGTGACGATCGACTTTGTCGCCAACGCACAGCTCGCCGTGGGCGGATCGGCCGCCATGGTCTATCTGCCCGACGAGGGCGAAGCGCTCGTTGCCGGCGGCGGCGCCATCTATCTCAACATGGGCACGCTCTTCCCTATCTACAAGCAGACGATTCCCCGCGCGGCGAAGGCGGCACACGACGCCGGCAAGCCCTGGGTGCTCGATCCGGTGGGCCTGGGTATCGGCAGCCTGCGCACCCAGCTGGTAAACGAGCTCAAGCAGTACAAGCCCGCCATCGTGCGCGGCAACGCCTCCGAGATTATCGCACTCGCCGGCCTGTGGGGTCTTGAGGGCGAGGCGGCTGATCTGAGCCGCGTGCGTG
>UQZC01000046.1 GCA_900545505.1 uncultured Collinsella sp. | reverse complement strand
AACGTCACCGTCCAGATAGGCGCGGCACATGTCGTGCACGAGCTGCGGCTGCACGTCGGCCCACACGCTGATGGTGCCCGAGGCGCCCAGGCTCATGAGCGGTACGGTAAGCGCGTCCTCGCCCGAGTACATGCGGAAGTCGTCTGACAGCAGGTGGGCGATCTTGGCCGCGTAGGCGACGTTGCCCGAGGCCTCCTTGATGCCCATGATGTTGGGGTGCGCGGCCAAGCGCTCTACGTTGCGCTCGCTGATGCCGCAGCCACAGCGGCCGGGGATGTTGTACAGAATGCAGGGGATGTCCACGGCGTCGGCCACGGTCTTAAAGTGCTGGTAGATGCCCTCTTCGTTAGACTTGTTGTAGTAGGGGGTAATGAGCAGCAGACCATCGGCGCCCAGGCCCTGATAAGTGAGCGACTTGGTGAGCATGGTTTGCGTGGAGTTAGAGTCCGAGCCGGCGATGACGGGGACGCGGCCCGCAACCTGCTTGACCACTGCGGCGACAACGGAGTTGTCCTCGTCGTCGGTCATCGTGGCGCTCTCTCCGGTGGTGCCCAGGGTGAGGATGGCGTCAGTGCCATTTTGCAGGTGGAAATCGATAAGGCGCTCAAGCGCGTCAAAGTCGACACTGCCGTCCTTTTTAAACGGCGTGACAAGGGCGACGATTGAGCCCTCGAGATTGCGGATATCCATGTTCTTCTCCTTCGCTTCCGCGATCTGGACGCGTTTGTTCCATTGGGCGGCGACTGCTAGGCGCTCGTCCTGAGCGCGACGGCGGGCGCTTTCGGCGCGCGATTTGGCCAGCAGCTCGCGGCCGCACGGCAGCACGTCGAGCGTGGCAAAGTAATCGCCCGGGCGCTCGGCGCGGCGGATGAGGTCTGCCGAGCCATCGGGGCGCAGCAGGACCTCGGCGGAGCGCAGACGGCCGTTGTAGTTGTAGCCCATGGAGTAGCCATGCGCGCCGGTGTCGTGAATCACGAGCAGGTCGCCCATGTCGATATGCGGCAGCTCGCGGTCGATGGCGAACTTGTCATTGTTCTCGCAGAGATTGCCCGTGATGTCGTATGTGTTCGTGACGGGGGCTGCGGCCTTGTCGGCGCCGCCTGGCTGACCCATCACCGTAATGTGGTGGTAGGCGCCATACATGGCAGGGCGAATCAAATCGACGGCGCTTGCATCGACACCGATATAGTCCTTGTAGATCTGCTTCTCGTGGATGGCCTTGGTGACCAGGCACCCATAGGGACCCATCATAAAGCGGCCCATCTCGGTGCAGATCGCCACATCGCCCATGTCAGCGGGAACCAGAATCTCGTCGTATGCCGCGTGCACTCCCTCGCCGATGGCATGAATATCGTTGGCCTGCTGCTCGGGCAGATAGGGGATACCGACGCCGCCGGACAGATTGATGAAGGCGACGTGTGCGCCGGTCTCGCGCTCCAGGCGCACGGCAAGCTCAAAGAGGATGCGCGCGAGCTTGGGATAGTAGTCGTTGGTGACGGTGTTGCTGGCAAGGAATGCGTGGATGCCAAAGCGCTCGGCGCCCTTGGCCTTGAGCATGCGGAACGCTTCGAAGAGTTGCTCGGTGGTCATGCCGTACTTGGAGTCGCCCGGGTTGTCCATGATGCCGTTGGAGAGCTGGAACAGTCCGCCCGGATTAAAGCGGCAGCTGACCGTCTTGGGAATGGGCCCCGCAACGCGCTCAAAGAACTCGATGTGGCTGATGTCGTCGAAGTTGACGATGGCGCCTAGCTTGTCGGCGAGCTCAAAGTCCGCCGCCGGCGTGTCGTTGGACGAGAACATGATGTCGTGTCCGGTGATGCCCAGCGAGCGGGCGATCATGAGCTCGGTATAGCTCGAGCAATCGCAGCCGCAGCCGTATTCGTTGAGGATGGAGATAAGTGCCGGGTTGGGGTTGGCCTTGACGGCAAAGTATTCCTTAAAGCCCGGGTTCCATGCAAAGGCGTCGCGCACTTCTTGCATGTTGCGGCGGATACCCGCCTCGTCGTATAGATGAAACGGCGTGGGGAACTGCTCGACGATATGCTCGAGCGTCTCCTTGTCCACAAACGGCTGCTTGGCCGCATATGCCTCGTTGGGGGTCAATGCCATGTCCCGTAAACCTCGCTATCCAGACGGCGCCATCTGCGCATCGAATCCGCATAGCGTGGACCCAATGTCCGGATAGCGCTCCCGCATTGCTGCAGACAGTCCTGTGGGTGTTTCCCACAGGCCCACCAGGTTGTTCGTGCCCGAAAAGCCCAGTTCGGCGGGTTTCGCCTCCCCACGGGGTCAAAGCCTGCCGGCTCGCCCGCGGTTCTTCGTGCCCGCGCCTCTATCAAGTGGTAACGACCCTACCACGTTGCACTTTAGCAAACAAGAGTATTCGTATATAACGTTTAAAAAATGCAGCAATATGCTGGAAACATGTGTGCCACAATCCTGTATCACAATAAGTTGCAACAGATATGCCTCACGAAGGGATCCTCTATGACCGAGCTCCAAGAACTCCGTCGCTATCGCCGCGATCTCCATCGCATTCCGGAGCTCGATTTCGATCTTCCGCAAACCATCGCCTATATCGAGGGCGTGCTGGCACCGCTCGCTTGCGAGGTGACCCATCCGTGCCCCAGCTGCGTCTGCGCTTTCTTTGATGTTGGCGTTGGTGCCGCGCATGCCACGGCGATTCGCGCCGATATGGATGCGCTACCCATTGCCGAGGCAACAGGGGCAGCATTCGCTTCGATCCATCCCGGCAAGATGCACGCTTGCGGACATGACGGACACATGGCTATGGCACTTGCCGCCGCGACGTATGTCGACCGTACGATTCGCGAGCAGCCGGGCGCCATGAGGCGCAACGTGCTCTTTGTGTTCCAGCCGGCCGAGGAAACGACTGGTGGTGCCAAGACGGTATGCGAGAGCGGCGTGTTCGAGCGCTACGGGGTCGACCGCATTTTTGGCTTTCATGTGTGGCCCGATCTGTCCGCCGGCACGTTGGCGAGTTGTTCCGGTCCGCTGCTGGCGCGTTCGAGCGAGACGCATATCCATATTCACGGAACGAGCATCCATATTGCCAAGACCTTTGGTGTGCCGGTTGAGGAGTCGCACGATGCCGCGCTGGCGGCAGCGAAGTTTTTGGTTGCCGAGCGCGAGCTGATGGACGAGCTGGGCACTGATGAGCCCTGTATCGGCAAGTTTGGTCTGCTGCAGGCCGGTACGGTTTGCAATGCGGTGGCGGGGGAGGCCCATGTTGCCGGCAGTCTGCGTGTGTTTACGGACGACATGTTCGACCGTGCACGCGAGGGTGTGCGCTGCGTGCTTGATGAGGCATGCGCTGCAACGGGCTGCACATATGACCTCGATTTTGCCGAGGGCTATCCGCCGGTCGACAACGACCCCGAGTTGTTTGCCAGCGTCGCGCCTGCCTTGCCCGGGCTGCAGCTTGTGGAGGAACCGCTGCTGATCGCCGAGGATTTCGCGTTCTATCAACGCCATCTGCCGGGCGTGTTTTTCCTGCTGGGCACGGGTATGCCAGAGGACCAAGACAACCCGAGTGATTCGGATGGCTGTCCCGCCTATGCCACAAGCGCTCTGCATACCGATAGCATGCTCTTCGACGAGGAAATCCTTCTCAAAGGTCTCGATGTCTACAAACGATTGCTTTTGCTTGACTAAGGCGCAAAGGACTATTTGTTCTAGAAAACACGAACAAACGTACGATATAATAGAGATGTAAGTCTATAGAAACGTTTGACGTTACTAACGTAAGACGATACTATGATTGCATCGTATAAAGATGAGGATACCGAACGCTTTGCCATGGGTGTGCGGGTCAGGAGGTTCGTGCCCTTTGAGCGTGTTGCGTTGAGGAAGATTCGCCAACTGCAGGTTTGTGCTTCGCTTGATGATCTTCGCGTTCCACCGGGCAACCGCCTGGAAGCTTTGAAGGGCGATCGTGCCGGTCAATATAGCATCCGTGTTAACGAGCGCTATCGGGTCTGTTTTGAGTGGAGACAGGAGATGGCTTGGAATGTCGAAATCGTCGATTATCACAAGTGATGAGACTTCGGCCGATTTGCTGTCGCCGGTGACTCCTGGTGAGCTTCTCAAAGAGGAGTTTCTTGTTCCCATGGGCATTTCTCAATATCGCCTTGCGAAAGAGACTGGGATTCCGGCTCAGCGTATCGGGCAGATTGTCTTGGGAAAACGTCGCGTGACGGCCGACACCGACCTCCGTCTTTGCCGTTATTTTGGCCTGACGGATGGTTATTGGCTGCGCGCTCAGGTGGCGTTTGACCTTGAGGCCGAGAAAAGGCGGATCGAACCGGAACTCGACAAGATCGTTCCTGTTCAGCAGGCTATCGCACTGTAGTGCTCAAAGATGATGGGGGTGGCGCGGCGATGAGGCGACGCCGACAGTCTGCCGTATATAGTCCGGGTGGATGCGGGTGCGGTTTGCTGCTGCTTCCGGTCATCGCTGTGGGCATTGGCGTGATGTTTGTGCTTGCTGGGCTGGCTACGGCGGCACTCGTACTGTTTATCACTGCTATCGGCGTGACGATTTGGCTTTATCGCAGTCGTGAGCAGCGCCGCGCCGACGGTAAGACCAATGTAGGATGGATTGCCTTTTTGGTCATCGCCTACCTGCTGGGCATCAGCTATTTGGCCTTCTTTATTCTGTTGCTTGTGAGCACCTTTACCGGGGAATCCGTCACGGTGGGTTGATGTTGCCTGCAGACGGTCGCGTAAAGCGCGTTTGTTCGGCGCTTGGACAACCGCATTGGCCGTTTACCGCAGCCTTAGCTCTCAGCTAATGAATTCAAGTTCAATCCTTCCTACGATGTGCTGTGTGCTGGCACGGTAGCCGGATCGTAGGAAGGATGCATGATGAAAAAGCTCGAAAACGAAGTGCTGCTGAGCCGTCGCGCTGCACTGGGCGCATTCGCCACCGTCGCCTTGGGGACTGCCGGTCTTCTTGCCGGTTGTGGTAGCGATAAGGCGACCGTCACCGAGGACGCTGGCGATGGCGACAAGAAGGAAGAGGCGAAGAAGGAAGAGCAGCCTACGACTGACCTGGCGGTTGGTGCGACGGTGACCACGACTGCCGGTCTTTCCGTCGTTGTCGATTCCGTCCAGCCCGGCCTCACAAATTATGACGGTTCGACCATGACGGGCATTCACGTCACGTACGTCAACAATGGCGATGAGGGCGCAGATTACAACATCTACGACTGGAAGGGCGAGGACGCCAACGGCGCTCAGCAGAATCAGGGTTACTACAGCGAGGGCTCCGATGAGCTACAGTCTGGTACCCTTGCCGCTGGTGGCTCTGTGGCGGGCAATATCTACTTTGATGGCGATATCAAGAAGGCACTGTATTTTGCCAACATGTTTGATAAGTCTGCCACTGCAAGCTGGGTGTTGGCCTAGCATGTCGCTACCGTTGCGCCGTATGGGAGGTGAAGTCGTATGCCCGATAAAAAGCTGACTGACGAGTTACTCAATGAGCTTCTCGACGCGCCAAACATCGATGGCTATATCAAAGAACACGACTTTGCCGCCCCGTCGCTTTCGAACTACCTGAAGCAGCTACTGCAGGAAAAGGGCTTGGAGCGCTCGCGCGTGGTTCGTATGGCCGATCTCAATGAGACCTTTGGCTATCAGATCTTTACCGGTGCGCGGCATCCGAGCCGTAATAAGGTGCTGCAGATTGCCTTTGCGATGGCGCTGACGCTCAAAGAGACTAACCGTGCGCTGACGGCTGCCGGGGTAAGCGTCCTTAACTGCAAGGACCGCCGCGATGCGATTATCATCTTTTGCATCGATCGCGGGTGCAGCCTCCAAAAGGTCAACGAGGAGCTGTATCGCTTTGGCGAGGAGACGGTGAGTTAGCGGCTGATATCTGAGCCGGCGGAGCTGCCGAACAACGATGCAAACGAACGGGGCGCGGATGCCATGGGGTGTCTGCGCCCTGCGCTATGATGGAGGCTATGGATACTCAGACCCCAACATATTCCGATGACGAGCTGACCGCAGCGCTTGCCGAGCACCTGGCGTCGCTCGATTGTGACGACAGCTATCGCGTGGAGCGTGTACTTAAGCGCTCATCCGTTGAAACAACCGAGCTCGTGTACTTTGAAGGGACCGGCGGTGGTTCGCTCGGCCCCTTTGTCCGTAAACGCATCGATGCTTCGGCTCAAATCGGCGGGGCATACGAGCGTCTGTTTGCCGTTCAGCGGGCAGGCAGACGTTTTGAGCACCTGCCCAGAATCGTCGATTGTCGTCGTGTGGGCGACGAGCTCAACGTGGTTATGGAATACATCGAAGGGGAGACGCTCGGGGCGCTGGTGGACCGTCTGGGAGCCACCCCCGATTATGCGCGTGAATTGTATCCTGTCCTTTGCGACGCCGTGGGCGAGCTCCATGCCGGTTTTGCAATGGCGGGGGAGACGTCGGCGCCGGTGATCCATCGCGACCTCAAGCCGTCGAATATCATCGTGACAGGTGCCAACTATACGCCTGATGACGGCCTGACGTTTTCATCGCTGGTGATTATCGACTTGGGGATCGCGCGCGTATGGCGCGATGGCGCCGATGCCGACACCGTCAAGTTTGGCACGCGACCCTATGCGCCGCCCGAGCAGTATGGGTTTGGGCAGACGAGTGTGCGCAGCGACGTCTACGCACTTGGCGTCCTGTTGTTCTTCTGCTTGACGGGAGTCGACCCTAAACCAGGGCTCGACATGCGCGAGCAATGCGAGGCGCGTGGCATTCCCACTCCACTTGCCGATGCCGTCTGCATGTCGATGGCGCTCGACCCGGCCAAGCGTTTTGCGAGTGCGGAAGCGTTGGGACGGGCGACACGCGCGGCATACGATCTGAGTCGCCCCGTGCGGCCTCCTGCGCCTGCGCCTGTCCGTACTCCGGCCTCGGAGACGGCGTTGACGCCCCAAGGGCTCCAGAACCCCACAGGGCTTCCTAGACCTGCCGCCTCCGCTGCATGCGGTCTGCTCTCTCGCGTTCCGGAGTCTCTGGGGCGCATTTGGAATACGCTCATCTGCTTCTCGCTGCTTGTGTTCTTTGCCGGAAGTCACTTTGCCGTCTTTCACCCCACGGGAGCAAACCAAAGCTACCCGACGTGGCTTCTCATAATCGAGTATTTTTTCTTTGTCGATGGCCTTATGGTGCTTATGCATTTTGCGCTGCTCGATAAGCGCCGTCTTCGTCGGCGATTCGTACTGCTCGACAGCTATCGCGGCAAGAAACTCGCGAAACTCTGGCTCAAGGCATTGGGTGTGTTGCTCCTATGCATGATCGTCATAGTCGCGGTTGCCAATGCGACCGGCGTCGTCGATACCTCCGCTACCTAAAAGAAAAGGGCCCCATTGGGGCCCTTTGCAGTTGCACTTAGATGCGGTTCATCTGAGCGGCGACTTTGTTGTACCAGTCCTGCCACGTGGGCGGGCAGTACTTTTTGGCTGCTGCCGGGGTAAGGGTGGAGCCGTAGTTGGCGCCCAGATAGGCAACGTGAGCGGAGATGCCCTCGCTCCAGCTGCCAAAGCTGCGCCAACCGCCGCCACGGGCACTCCAGCCCCAGGCGTTGTAAGAATTGGCGCAATAAGCACCCTTGGTGCTCTCGATACAGGCGATGGCGGGGGACCAACGGGGGTCGACACCGGTATTCCAGGCGGCGACGGCAAAGTTATAGCCCTGGCCTGCCATGGGGGAGCCGGCAAGATAATTGTCGATGCGGCTCGTCCACTCATTAATGAACGAATCGTAATCGGAACTACCGGTATTGGCGTTGTTTACCGTGGTGTCGATGGTGGTGTTGGTGTTGGTGGCCTGGCTGCTGGAATTGCTGCCGCTCACGCCCTCGCCCGAGAGCTTCTCGGCGGCAGCGGCCTTATCGGCCTCAAGCTTGGCAAGCTCGGCGGCATTTTCCTGCTCGGCTTTTGCCTGTGCCTCGCTGCGGAGCTGCTGGGCCTGCGCCAGCGCATCCTCGGCGTTTTTCTGCTCTGCCTCAAGCTGAGACTTGGCCTGCTGGAGCTCAGCCTTGTTCTGCTCGAGTTCGGTTTGCATGTTATTGAGCTGTTCGATCTCGTCGACGCTCGAGCTCGTGATCTGGTTGGTGTATTTGCAGGTCGTGATGAACTCACCCAGGCTCTGCGCGTTGACCAGGAAGCTCACGATGGGATTGGTGCCCTTCTGATACTTGTACAGATCGCGCATGGCGGAGCTTGCCTTGGCCTGCTGCTCGGGAAGCTTGGCCTCGATTTCCTCGATGCTTGCCTCATTGGAGTCAATCTGCTTTTGCAGGTCATCGAGTTTGGTGCGGGCGTCGTTGTAGGCGCTCGTGGCGGCTTCGATCTTCTGCTGGGCTGCGGAAAGCTGGTCCTGCGTTGCCTGCGAGGCGGCATACGCCGCAACGGGGGAGAGCATCGGCGTGGCCGTCAGCGCAACGGCGAGCGCGGCGCTCGTGATGATACGAGCCGGCTTCGACGCAATGAGCGCTGCGGTGCGATGATTCGAATGCTGCATCCAGTCCCTCTGCAATCAATCGTAGGTTATGGTTCGAACGGTATTCTACTACTGCTTTCGACCTCAACTTGAACCTTAAAGGTCCCAAAGGGTCAAGTTGAACTTGAGGCTTTGGCTTTGACCTGCAGTTATGATGAATTGTTGAGAAACCATAGAGTTCAACTTTAACGTTACAGAGCTCTGTTTGAGAGGAGTTTTGGGCTGTAAAAGCCATCTCAACGTGGGGTTTTATAACTACAGCGTGCCCTTCTGGCGAGCCTGCTCAATCTCTTCGAGGGCCTCGGCGGGGGTGAACGAACAGGTGCTGTCGCCGAGTTTGATTACCTGGATATCGTCGCCGGCGTAGACCTCTCCGCCCTTTAGTACCACGCCAAAAACGCCCTCGTGGGGAAAGATGCAGTCGCCGGCGAGATAGTAGATGGCACAGCGTGCGTGGCAGACCTTGCCGATTTGGCTGATTTCGACAAGCACCTCGCTGCCAAGCTTGAGCTGTGTGCCCAAGGGGAGCGAGAGCAGGTTGATGCCCCGGGTTGTGAAGTTCTCGCCAAAGTCGCCCTCGTGCACATCGAGCCCGCGCGCCTGCGCCGTCTGGATAGACTCTGCAGCTAAAAAGGAAACCTGGCGGTGCCAATGCCCGGCGTGCGCATCAGAGGCGAGGCCAAATTGCTCTATAACGGTGTCGTGTCCATCGGCGACGGGCGACTTGCGCGTGCCCTTGTGTGCCGACGTGTTGATCGAGACGATGCGGGCGGGTCCGTTGTAGGCGTCGTTTGCCGTGCACAGGGGAGCGGTCGCTTTCGCACGTTTCGGGGAGAACGAGATATCTCC
>UQZC01000045.1 GCA_900545505.1 uncultured Collinsella sp. | reverse complement strand
ACCGTGTATCTGCGGCCGGCAATATGTTCGGCAGGCGTGCCGGCGACCAGGTCGATCTTCTCGTCCTCATCACCGTCGGGGCCTTCGCCGCGCTCGATGATCTGGATGCCGTCGATCTCGTCCTTCTCGTCCTTCTTTTGAATCAGACCCATATCAGTTACTCCTTGTTAGGAAACATAGTCCCCAATAGAATACGCCCGGCAGAGCGCCGGGCGTATTGATTCTTAGGTTATACGCAAACACTTAAGTACTATTTAGGCGTTTGCAGCGTGCATACCTTAGACCAGGTGCGCGATAACGGCATCGGCAAAAGCCTGCGTGCCCACAGCGCCCTCAACGGAGCCGGTCTGGGCACGACGCACGTCACCGGTAACCTGCTCGCCCTCGTCGAGCGTGGCAGATACGGCGGCGCGAATACGATTGGCAGCATCGTTCTCGCCCAGGTGATCGAGCATCATCGCAGCAGAGAGGATCTCGGCCGTGGGGTTGGCGATATCCTTGCCCGCGATATCGGGTGCGGAGCCGTGCGTAGCCTCAAAGATGGCGCAGTCGGCACCGATGTTGGAGCCGGGGGCCATACCCAAGCCGCCCACCAGGCCGGCGCACAGATCACTCACGATGTCGCCGTACAGGTTGGGCAGCACCAGGACATCGAAGTCGTTGGGGTTTTGGACCAGGCCCATGCAGGTAGCGTCGACGATCTTGTCGTTGAACTCGATATCGGGATAGTTGGCGGCCACCTCGCGCGCAACGCGCAGGAACAGGCCGTCGGTCGCCTTCATGATGTTGGCCTTGTGCACGGCCGTCACCTTTTTGCGGCCGCAGCGGCGGGCATACTCAAAGGCATACTCCACAATGCGGCGGCTCTTGGCGATGGAGATCGGCTTGATCGAGATCGCGGAATCGGCGGCGAAGGTCTTTTGGCCCGAACGCTCAACGAGCTGCGAGAGCTCCTCGACCTCGGCAGCGCCCTCATCGAACTCGATGCCGGCGTAGAGATCCTCGGTGTTCTCGCGCACGATAACCAGATCAACGTCGCGGAAGCGCGAGCCGTCGCCCGGCTGCGACAGGCAGGGTCGCACGCAGGCGTACAGGTCGAAGTGCTTGCGCAGGGCCACGTTGACGCTGCGGAAACCCGTGCCGACCGGCGTGGTGATGGGGCCCTTGATGGCAACCTTGGTCTCGGCGACCGCATCGAGCACGTGCTGGGGCAGCGGCGTGCCAAACTCGTCCATAACGCCGGCACCGGCCTCCTGGACGTTCCAATTGATCTGGACACCGGCGGCCTCGACCACGCGGCGCATGGCCTGCGTAATCTCGGGACCGATACCGTCACCGGGAATCAGGACTACATCGTGCGCCATAATCTGTTACTCCTCGTCTTCGGCGTCGTCAGATTTTTTAACGCTAGCACGCTTCTTCTTTTTGGAGAGATCCAGGCCAAAACGTTTAACAAGCATTTCGCAAATCTCGCTCGAACGGGCCTTGAGATAGCTGCCCTTACCGTTCTCGGCATCGAACTTAAGGCGCAGCGCAAGCTTCTCGGCAACCTCGGCGTCGATCTCGCCCTGGCAAAACTCGTACAGGCAACCGAGCATGTCGCGATACTCAAGGTCGCCGTGGTAGCACTGGATGGCCTCGTCCAGGATGGGCCAAGCCTCGCGCGAACGCTCGACGCTCGTGGCACCCCACACGCACAGCAGGCGGAAGGCGGCATAGCGCAGCGTGGAGGAGATCTCGTCGAACAGCGCGGTCTCGGCGCCCTCAAAGGCATCGCCCAGCTGCTCGGGGCAGGTGGTAGCGAGCGCCGTCAGGGCATCGAGGGCCTCCCAGCGGGTCTGCGCCTCGGGGCGGTCGAGCGCCTCGATCAGCGCGGGCACGCAGGGCACGACGCGCTGCGGATCGCGCTCGGCAAGCAGGTGCAGCACGCGGGCGGCAAACTGGCGGATGCGGCGCGTGGGGCAGCCGAGCTCCTTGACTAGGCGGTCGACGGCGTTCTCGTTCTCCTCTGCCAGCTGAAGCTGAGCCAGCTCCTCGTCGGTGAGCTGTTCTTCCTTGTTTTCTGCCATAGTTACCTCTTCTTACTATTTCTTAGCGTGCTTGCCAGCACCCTTGCTGTCATCGGTGACCGAGATGAGCTGTCGGTCGGCCGCGCCATTGCGACGCGCACGGCGGCGTTCCTCAGCGTCGCCCGCGTCGGCGGCGGCGCGATGAGCCCTGTTGACGTTAAAGACCTCGTCGTGCTTGCGCCACGGACCGACGGACTCGCCAGCTCACTCTTAAGGCCGGCAAAAAACCCCGCCGAGCCAGCCGATCGGCGCAAACTGCACCAGCGGGAACAGCGAGAACACCCAGGTCAGTAGGACGACTGCCGCCGCTCCTGCAAAATTGGCAATCCAGTAGTCGCGCTTGGTGATGACGCGCTTTTCGCACGCCCACTGGCCGCACAAAAAGCCAATGTAGATCGCGAAGAGAAAGAGCACCAGCGCTAACACCACGAACGTCCAGCTCATGGGCGCTACTCCCCGTGATGGTGGCCACAGCAGCACTCGTGGCCGTCATCGTGACCGTGACCGCCGCAGCACTCGTGGTCCTCGCCGTGATGGTGACCGCAACCGCACTCATGGTCGTCGCCGTGCTCGCCGCAACCGCAGCCGTCCTCGTGAGCACCATGCTCCTCGGGACGATACTGCGACCAGTCCAGACCGGCGGCGATGGCGTCGGCCTCCTCCTTGTAGAGGACCGTGATGGCCTGGGTGCCCAGCTTGGCACCACCGATGGCATCGAGCATGTCGTAGAGCGTAAAGGCCACGTCGGCGCCGGGCAGCGCAAGCTCGCGGTCGTCGGCATAGGCGAGCGCCAAGCGCAGGTCCTTGATGAAGTGCTCGACCATAAAGCCGGGCTTGTAGTCGCCGTCGAGCGCCTTGGGAGCAAGGCTCTCCATAGCGCCGGACTTGCCGGTACCGCCCAGGATCATCTGGCGGGTCTTCTCCAGGTCAAGGCCGCTCAGCTCGGCAAATGCCATGGCGTCTGCCATGCCGACCATGCAGGCGCCCAGCGACACCTGGTTGGCGAGCTTGGCAGCCTGGCCCTTGCCGGCGCCGTCGAAGCAGCAGATGGTTGCCGCAAAGGTGGAAAGGATGTCGCGGACCGACGCGATGTCGTTCTCGGTAGCGCCCACGATAGCCGTAAGCGTGCCGGCGATAGCACCCGACTCGCCGCCGGTAACGGGGCAGTCAAACGCCATGCGACCGGAAACCTGGGCGGCCTCGGCAATGTCGCGCGCCAGCTCGGGCGAGCTCGTGGTGAGGTCGATCAAGACCGCACCCGGCTTGGTGCACGCGAGCAGACCGTCACCCGCCAGGTAGAGCTCCTCGACCTCGGAGGGATAACCCACCATGGTAAAGACGACGTCGGCGTTCGCCGCGGCATCGGCCGGCGTATCGGCCCAGGCGGCACCGCGCTCGATAAGCGCGGCGGCGCCAAGTGTTGGAAGAAGCGGATAGAATTGATAAGCGCGGCGGCCTTGGACTTGGTGCGGTTGTTGACCGTGACGGGATAGCCGGCATCCAGGATATGGCCGGCGATGGGGGCACCCATGATTCCGGTGCCGATAAATGCGACAGAGAGCTTGTTTGCCATGAAACCTTTCCTTTTGGGTTGGGTGTTGTTACCAGGTTGAATACTCGGTGCCAGCGTTTGGGCAGTGAGTTGGGGTCGATTACGGCCGCAACGTTTGCCTACTGGCCGCGCACGCGACGGGCGATGCGGTCGGAAAGCGAGGCTTTCTCGGCGCGATTCTTGCCCCAAAACGCGCAGGCCACCATGCCGGGGCCCACGTGCGAGCCAATGGTGGGACCCAGGGAGCTGCGAATGATCGTGACGTCGGCGCAGCCCTCCTCCTTGCGGATGGCGGCTTCGAGCCAGTCACCGTCCTTTTCGGCATCGGCCGTCATGATGGCGATGGGCATGGTGCGGTCGGGCACGTAGTTCTCGCGGAACGACTTGAGAATGGACTTGAGCGCCTTCTTGCGGCCGCGGTTGACGCCGATCAGCGACAGCGAGCCGGCAAGGTCGTAGGAGAGCTCGGGCTTGACATCGAGCTTTGCCGTGAGCTGAGCCGCCGCGGGCGGAATGCGGCCGCCGGCAGCCAGTGCGTCGAAGCTCTCGAGCGTAAAGTAGCCGTGGACGTAGGTCTTTGCCTCGTTTGCCCAATCGACCAGCTGCTTGGCGGTCAGTCCCGCCGAACGCTGACGCACGGCCTCGAGCGCCAAGAGCGCGCCGGTCGCGCAGGGCAGAGCGTTGTCGACCACGTAGAGCTCAAAGTTGGGATACTCGGCGCGCACGGCGTCCGCCGCCTGGCACGCGGAGTTGTAGCTCGACGACAGCGCCGAGGTAAAGCACAGGTAGACCGTGGGCGTACCCTCTTTGGCGCACTCGGTAAAGAACTCGATATAGCGACCGAGCGACACAGCCGAGGTGGACACGCGGGCACCGGCGCGCATGCGGTCGTAGAACTCCTTGGGTGTGATGCTCGACCAGATGTCATCCGTGCGCTCCTCGCCATCGATAATGAAGGGGAAACCCAGGATATCGACATCGAGGTTCGCGGCGACCTCGGGGCTAAAGTCGCAGCAGGTATCGACGACGATGCGGCAACGGTCCGAATGACCGGTAGATGCAGCCTTGTCCATCAAAGCGACTCCTTACGTAAAAAGGCGGCCACCCGCCTGGGATGGCCGCCAACCGTTAACTCATGCAAGTTAACGTATTTTACTCGTCAAGTGTTTCGATGCGGGGCTTGATGATGCCATATCCACCATTCTTACGGTGATACACCACATTGATGAGGCCAGTCGTCGCGTTCTCGAACACGTAGAAGTCATGACCAAGCAGATCGGTCTGCACCAGCGCCTGCTCCTCAGTCATCGGGGCGACGTCGATAACCTTCTCGCGGACGAGCAGGTCGTCCTCCTCCTCGGGCAGCAGCAGGTCGGCCAGATCCTCGACGCGCTCGACCGGCGCAACATCCGCGGCGCTGGCACCGCCCTGGCGGTTGTCCACGACCTTGGTCTTGAACTTACGCAGCTGGCGGGTGACCTTATCGGCGGAGAGGTCGATGGCGGCGTACATATCTGCACCGTGCTCGGCAACGCGAATCACCGAACCGCGGGCACGAACCGTAACCTCGACGATTGCCGGGTTGGGGTTCGAGGGGTTCTTCTCATAGCGAAGTACAACGTCGACCGTCATGGGCTCGATATCGAAAACCTTGAGCGCCTCGCCGATCTTCTCATCCACATGCGCACGCAGAGCATCGGTTACCGTCGTCTTGCGTCCAGAAACCTTGATATCCATACGTGGCTCCAATCTGCCTCGGGGACTTACTGTACTGGCTATGTACCCATTGCCGTGCATTTAATCACGCGGATTCCTAAAGACCCGAATAACGATTGCTTGATACCGCATACCGAAGTCTCGCACTTTTCTGTGGCAAAGTGCGCTATAGGAGGGGGCCGGCGGCTTTGTATTTGGTCCCGAAAATTGGCTTTGACCTGCTAGTTTTATTGGGATGAAAAAGCCGGGCTCCCCCATCGGGGAAGCCCGGCCGTGCGTGTTGAAACCGTGAAGAAGTGTCCTTTCCAACGTATAGGAGACACCACCCCTAGCAATAACTAGCTATTGAGTTTGTTAATGTCGTCGTCGGTGATGGTGCCTTCCTGGCTGGACGATTTATCCTCGGAGGTTGCACTCTCGCTGCTCGAATCGGAGGATGCGGACTCGCTGGATCCGGTGTCGGTCGACTGCACGTCGGCACCCGAGACCGTCTTGGTGGTGAGGTCATAGGGCATCGTGCCGTACCAGACGGAGTGGACCGCCTCGAGCGTGCCATCGACCGTGATACCGTCGAGGGCATCGCTCACGGCACGGCATAGCTCATCGTTGGCCGCGAGGCCCGCGACGCCGAGCGTCGAGGGCGTCTCGAGCGCGCCGACGTAAGAGATCTGGCTCATCAGGCGCGCAAGGTAGCCGCCGGCCGTGGAGTCGCAAATCACGTAGTCGATCTCGCCGGACTCGAGCGCCTCAAAGCACTCGTTGATGTTGGAGAAGGTCTTTTGGTTGGCCGTGATGCTCTGCTTGGCAAGCGCTTCCTGCGAGGCCGAGGAGGTCTGAACGCCCAGGGTAGCGGTGTTAAGCGTTTCGGTGGAAACGCTCAGCGACTCGCCATCGCTCGTCTTTCCGAACACTGCCGCAGCGTCGTACAGGCAAGTACCAAGCGTGCTGATGTCACCGTCCGTGGAATTGATGTCGCCAATAAAGATGTCGGCCTTTTTGTCGCCAAGCGCGGAATCGGCAGACGACGCATCGACGAAGGCAACCTTAAGGCCCATACGGCTTGCAAGGGCGCGGGCAGCGTCGACCGCGTAGCCCGTGAGGTTGCCATCGGCGCCCTGCATGGCCTGCGGGGCATCGGAGGTATCGAGGGCAACCGTCAGGGTACCGGGAGTGACCAGGGCATCGTCCGACACCGTAGGGGTAACGGTCTCGCGCTCGATCTGGTCAATCGTGGGCGTCGTGAACGTGGATAGCGGATTGAACGCGCATCCGCTCAGGCCCAATACGGCAATGACCGCCGCGGCCCCAGCACCTAACCGAGCCGCGTGCATCAAGCTGCCCCTCACCATGTCCACTACCCTGCCTTCTGTGTCGTATACAATCCGTGCGTTGCGCGGAATATCGGGTTGTTCCCACCAGCTGACCTGGTATTTGACCCCACACTTGCGCACCGGGGTGTTTGCTCGGGAGGCCGTAGCCACCTTCACGACTGGCCCGCTCGCCCGCGAGGCGGTATTGCCCCAAAGAAAGTAGAACGGACGGTGCGGCTTACATCTAGGACGCGCCATGATCGCGCCGCGCGCACGCGGTCGCTTACGTGGATCCCTTTGACCGCGTCTGTCTTGGACTAGGACGGGCATTTCGTCCGTCCGCAACCACAGCCTGGTAGGAACGAAGCGCATTATAGCTAAGTTCAAGCTAAAGTTTAAGGTTAGGGGCGTCATTCGCATCGCGAGTACAGATTTCGCAGGTCGGAGCGGGCTATTCGTGCCCCCATGAAGCCCGGAGCTCCCCCACGGGGAGCTCCGGGGCACCCGTCTCAGGGTGCCGTGTGCAAAAAACGGCAAATATGAGTACTGTCACCAATTTAGTAGCAGCGTATTACCGCCTCACGAGCCCTTTTTGAGTTCCGCACAGCCTGCTTGGCGCCAAGATATTCCACATTCGTTTATTATCTCTTCAATGAATCCAGATTTTCGGCCCAAGTTTCTTTGTTTTTGCTGCCACTAATCTAGTAACAGTACTCATATTTGCCGTATTTTGCACAGGACATATAAACAGACCCCCTATAAAGCCCTAGTTTTACGCTGGCTTGAGCCCAAAGCACGCTCGGAGCGTATTCAGCAGAGCATCTTGCCTCTTTCGACGAGCCTCTACGCGATTCTGATATCGCTTACCCATACGCTGGTGGATGCGCCATGCGAGCGCTTCCATCGCTTCCATGTCGCGGAGCATTTCGTTGTTGACCGTCGCGACCTCGATTCCCATAGTAATCAAGCCCGTGTTGCGTTTTTCATCATGGATACGCCCCCTCCGGGAGGAATGGCCCAGCTCGCCGTTGTATTCCAGGTCAAACCGGGCTGCCTCCTGATACGCATCGCAAACTGCATGGGGCATCCCCGAGATTGCCTGCGCGCGGTCATCGAACTCGATCTTGTAGTCGGTCTTAAAGGGACCGCAGGCAAATCCGCCATAGGAAAACGGAAGCGAAAACAGAGCGAGCATGATGCACTCCATGGGCGAGCGCAGGTTTTCTGACAGGTAGGGACACAGGCGCAGCAGCTGTTTGGCCACATTCCCCTTGCATGCCGCGAGGTAATCTACCAGGCAATCGGGTGTCAGCACGGACTCGACCTCAAAGTAACCGACATCTGGCGGCTGGTCTTTGTCCTTTGCCAATTTGTTCACGACAGGCGAGGTGTAGGGAGGCAGATACTTCCCGCGGTCACTCAGTGAAATCTTAGAGCACAGCTCCTGGGCCAGGGCAAATGCCTGGATGCAGCCGACCTCGCGCGCGACGGCTACGCAAAGGGCCTCGGGAGATAGACTGTACACCCCCGGTTCCACCTCTAGAATCGAGCCGGCGGGCAACTCGGAGCATACGGACCAGCTCACGCCAAGAATACGGCGGCGCTGCGCTGCAGATCCTACCAGCAAGCACAAATCCTCTTGCACCTCGCCGCTTGCGGCCCCAATCCGCACCAAATCGGGAAGATAGATGTCCTCGGTCGAGGGCGACGACGTGCGCAGCACACGGCGCTCTTCATCGGGATTAAGGTCCTTCCAGCTTATGTAGCCCATCTGCCGGCGCTCGGCGCGCATCATGCGCAGCGCCGAGGCACCCGTCAAAATTACGGAAGCAGCCAGCTGCTCGCTTGCAGGCTTGCCACGCTGCCCGATCTTTATTGCCATCCGAACCACCCCTACCAAACACGTGCGATAGCGAGGCCATCAACGGCCGCAGCGCCGGCGCGCTTGAGTTCCGCCGAAGCCGCGGCCATCGTCGCACCCGTAGTGATAACGTCGTCGATAAGCAGCAGGCGCTTGCCCTGCACGTCCTCAACGGTCTCATACATGCCTCGGGCACGCTCGCGGCGCTCCTCACGACCGAGTTCTCGCTGGTCGCCATGCCCGTACTTGACGAGAGCATCGAGCAGGGGAACACCCGACAGCTCGCAAAATGGGCGCGCAATAGCCTCCATATGATCAAAGCCACGCCGCCGAAACGCTGCCGCCGTCGCAGGCACAAACACCACCGCATCCGCACCGGACAGCACGCCTCCGTAGCGATCGGGCGCTACGACCTGGGCATGCAGGGCGGTGTCGTAGAGCAGCTCCGCCAGATACGGAGCCAGACGTCGCTCGCCCGCATCCTTGTACGCTTTAATGATGCGCGGCAGCGGATGCGCATAGACGGCGCACGCCAGGCAGCGGTCGAGCGCCTCCGCCATTGCCGAGGACGTGCCCTCGACCGAACACTCAGTGCACAGCAAATCCCCAAACGGGGCGCCGCATCGGGTACAGCTATGACGTGGGTCGATGAGCGTGAGCGCGGCCAGGCAGTCTTGGCAAATAAGCGCACCGGCGCGTTCGCAGCCGGCACATCGCGTGGGCGACAACGCCTCAAGCGCCTCGTACGTCGCGTGCTCGGCAAACGGTAGCAATTCGTCCGCAAACGGCAGGGCACCGGCACCCTGCAGACGGCTCAATATGTTCAGATGGCTCTTCAAGACACAACCCTCCCTACGTTCGGTCGCAGGGAGGGTTGTTGATTCGGCGCTATGATACCCCGATGCGCTCGGGGCAAGGCGGGCTAAATCCGCTCGCGGGTGTTATTCGCCGGCGGGCGGTTGTGGTGCGGACGAAGACGGGGTCGAGCCCTCGCCACCATCCTGGCGCGGCTTGCGGGAACGGCGACGGCGACGGCGCTTTTGACCCTGGTCGGCCGAGCCCTCGCCACC
>UQZC01000044.1 GCA_900545505.1 uncultured Collinsella sp. | reverse complement strand
GGCCTTCGAGCGTCGCTTCCAGACCATCGATGTCGAGGAGCCGAGCGTCGAGGACACGGTCAAGATCCTGACCGCGCTCAAGCCGCGCTACGAGGAGCACCACCATGTGCGCTATACGCAGGGTGCTATCGAGGCTGCCGCGAACCTCTCCAACCGCTACATTCAGGATCGCTTTCTGCCCGATAAGGCCATCGACCTCATCGACGAGGCCGGTGCCCGCGCTCGCATCGCCGCGAATCGTGCGCCCGAGCCGGTGCGCGAGGCCGAGCATCGCATAGAGGAGCTCAAGGCCGCCGCGCAGGAGGCCACCGAGAGCGACGACATGAACAAGGCCGCCGAGATCACCGAGCAGCAGAAGGCCGCCGAGATTGAGCTCGCCGAGGCCAAGGCCGCCTGGACCGCCGAGCTCGACGCCAGCCCGCTCACCATCGACGTGAGTCAGATTGCCGACATCGTGTCCGTGACTTCGGGCGTGCCGGTGTCCTCGCTTACCGAGAGCGAGAGCCGTCGCCTGCTGCAAGCCGAAAGCGTGCTCAAGACGCGCATCATCGGCCAGGATGAGGCAGTCGAGGCCGTCGCCAAGGCCGTGCGCCGCAGCCGTTCGCCGCTCAAGGACCCGCGTCGCCCCGGCGGCAGCTTTATCTTCCTGGGTCCCACCGGCACGGGCAAGACCGAGCTCGCCAAGACGCTCGCCGAGTACCTCTTTGGCAGCAAGGACGCGCTCATCAGCTTCGACATGTCCGAGTTCGGTAGCGAGTTCGAGGTCTCCAAGCTCATCGGTAGCCCCCCTGGTTACGTCGGTCACGACGAGGGCGGCCAGCTTACCAAGGCCGTTCGTCGCCACCCGTATTCGGTCGTGCTGTTTGACGAGATTGAGAAGGCGCATCCCGACATCTTCAACATCCTGCTGCAGGTGCTGGAGGAGGGTCGTCTGACCGATAGCCAGGGCAAGACGGTTGACTTCCGCAACACCGTGATCATCATGACGTCCAACGTGGGCGCCCGCGAGATTGCGCAGGATGCGAGCGTCGGTTTTGGCACCACCGGTGAGCAGGGTCTCACGTCGAGCGAGATCAAGGGTCGTGCGATGGGCGAGCTCAAGCGCCTGTTCCGCCCTGAGCTGCTCAACCGTATCGACGATATTGTGGTGTTCCAGAAGCTCTCGGGCGAGAACCTGACCAAGATCGCGTACCTGCTGGTGGACGACCTGCGCCAGCGCCTGATCGCAAACGGCATGAACATCAAGCTCACCGATGCGGCCTATGACAAGATCGTGGCCGAGGGCACCGACCTCACCAACGGTGCGCGTCCGCTGCGCCGTGCTATTCAAAAGCTCATCGAGGACCCGCTGTCCGAGGAGCTCCTGGCCGGCGAGTGGGGCGAGGGCGATACCGTCCTGTGCGACGTGGCCGATGGCAAGTTTGTCTTTAGCCACGGCACGGGCGAGATCCCGGCACCGCGTCCGGCGGGCACGCTCGGTGGACGTTCATCACCGGGGGCACCCCACCCCGCCAACGCCGCGCCGGTGAGCGGCGGCGTGACCTCGGGTCCCGGCGGCATGATGCAAGCCGGTTCCGGCGCGCTGTAGGGCGTGGCGACAATTTGATACGCGCAATCGAGGCGCTCCGAAAAGGGCGCCTCGATTTGTAGAGCTGCGGAAGTTGTGACCGTTACGCTATACGGTCCACCGTTAGCCGATGATGCGAGGGCGCTCGGCGTTTTCGACTGGTTTATGCACGCAAAGTCTGGGAATATACAAGTCGCATGTCTTACTGTCTAACCAGTTGCGCCAAGGAGGCACCATGGACTACAAGATTACCGGCTACGAGCCCGCCCAGCTGTTCCATTTCTTTGAGGAGGTCAGCGCGATCCCCCGTGGGTCTGGCAACGAGAAGGGCATCAGCGATTTCCTGGTTGCGTTTGCCAAGGAGCGCGGCCTCGATGTGTACCAGGACGAGGTCTACAACGTCATCATTCGCAAGCCCGCATCTGCCGGCGTCGAGAATGCCTCGACCGTAATGTTGCAGGGTCACATCGACATGGTGTGCGACAAACTGGGTTCCGTCGAGCACGACTTTACGACCGACGGTATCGACTTGGTCGTCAAGGACGGCGTCCTCACCGCTAACGGCACCACTCTGGGCGCCGACAACGGTATTGCCGTCGCTCTGATGCTCACTGTTCTCGATGACGATTCGATTGTTCACCCCGCCCTCGAGTGCGTGTTCACCACCGACGAGGAGACCGGCCTGGTTGGCGCCGAGACGCTCGACAAGTCCCAGATCAGCGCCCGCACCATGATCAACCTCGACTCCGAGGAGGAGGGCGTTGCCACCGTCAGCTGCGCCGGCGGCGTCGTCGTTACCTACACCTGCCCCATCGTGCGCGAGCACAAGACCGGTAGTACCCTCACGCTCGACATCTCCGGCCTGCTGGGCGGTCACTCCGGCAGCGATATCAACCTGGAGCGCGGCAACGGCAACCTCATCATGGCCCGCATCATCGACCGCCTGATGGTCGCCGGCGAGCCCGCCATCGTTAGCTTTAACGGCGGCACCAAGGACAACGCCATCAACCGTGAGTGCAAGGCTGTTCTGGTCTACGTCGACCACGCTGCCGCCGAGGCCGCGGCCCAGATCGCAAAGGGCATCATCGCCGACGTTACTGCCGAGCTCGAGGTCTTCGACCCTGGCTTTACCTGCACCGTCGAGATTGCCGACGACGCCGAGGTCGAGGCCATGGACGAGAAGTCCGCGCTTGCCCTCATCCGTGCCCTGCGTCTTGCCCCTAACGGCGTGATTCGCCGCAACGTCGCCACCGACGGCTCCGTCGAGGTTTCCTCCAACATCGGTGTGGTTGCCACTTCTGACGACGAGGTCAAGATCATGCTGTCCCCGCGCTCCTCGATCACCTCGCTGCAGAACGAGTTCAAGGACCGCCTGCAGACGCTTGCCGATGTCCTGGGCTTCGACGCCAAGTTTGAGTTTGAGTATCCCGGCTGGAGCTATGCCGAGCATTCGCCGGTCCGCGACGTCTTTGTCGAGAGCTATCGCGAGCTCTTTGGCTCCGAGCTGCGCATCGAGTCCATTCACGCCGGCCTTGAGTGCGGCCTGTTTGCCGAGGCTCTGCACGGCCTGGACGCCATCGCCGTGGGCCCGACGCTCTCTGATGTCCATACCCCGGACGAGAGCATGGAGCTCGCTTCTGCCGAGCGCTTCTACGAGCTGCTCATCGACGTGCTCAAGCGCCTTGCCGCGTAAAGGTCGCGCTAGCAGCAGTCCGAGCCACGTGCTGGTGGATTGCAAATGACATTACGAGAGGGGGCACCCGAGCTTTTGCGACGGGTGCCCCCTCTCTTCTTTTAAGAAATGGGAAATTGATTGGCGTCTAGCCCATATCCGCCTTGATGAGGTCGAGGGTGCGCTGGCAGTTTTCGCGGACGGGGCCGAGCATATGCTCGCGCAGGTCCGCCATGCCGGGCAGGTCGGCGTATTCGTCCATGACCTCTTCCATGCAAATGGGTACCTCGTAGGCGAGGTCCATCATGGTCGCAAAGCAAAACTTCTCGGATAGCCCGGCATCGGTGAGCGCCGCCTCCAGCGCGGGGTCGCCCATACCGTGGTATCGGCGGATAGCGCCTGGACCGATGCGCCCCACACGATTTTCGCCGCCAACGCTCATGGCAAGGCGCGCTTTTCGCCGCATGCGTTCGTATGCTAAGCCCGATGCGACATCGTACATGGGTGCGAGTGCCGCGTTTGTGCCTTTGCCAAGGATGAGCGAGTAGTTTTTAGCGTGTGCGTCAGGCGCTCCGATAATGGCGTTATAGAACAACATATAGGTAAAAAGCACAAGATTCATGTGGTGGGGGACTGTGTTAATCAGTCGTTCTTGGATGTCTCGTGTAGTTGGTCCTCCGTCGGCGGTGTATTTCTGGCTTGGCAATACACCGAGCGCCTGGCAAAAGTCCTCCTGATGCAGCCTTTCGATATTTCCGCTGCTATTGACCATTCTGTCGTACCGTTCAACGACGAGCGCGGCTTCGTCTTCAAATGTGCAATAGGAGACGTTGGCAGTTGGAATGCCAACACGCCGAGCCGTTTTCATGCAGACGAATTCGTTTAAGGCCTGATGTTTGAACCCAACGACACCATTTTTGAAGATATGGGTAGTGGGGGATGACCCTAGACATTCGCACCATTGGCCATCATGCCAAGCTAGTGCAAATTTGCCTTGATTGCCGCCCAGGGACCAGCTTTCGTTGGAGCCCATCCATGTCTCTCTTTCGTCATCGCGAATTGCTTTGAGCTTGTGAGCGATTTGAGAATTGGTAAGCGGGCGGTATGACGAGACCCTGCCGCGGGCGGCGTCTAATTGATCGGCTCGACAAAACTGAACGGCCCCCGCGCAGTCAAGACCGATATGGCACAAGAGGGCGACGGGGTTGTTGGATGCAACATCATGCTCGGTGGCAATAGCGCGACGCTGCTCTTGACTGTCGGGCAAAAGGCCAAATAGGAACGGGCGGACGATGTTATGGTCATACGTGCGATTGGAAAGCGGCATTGTTAGCGATAACGGTGCTCCGCGATAGGTTGGGGCGTATGCAAAGCTGCAGAGTCCATGCTCGTCTTGCCGGAGAGTGCCGGCGATTTCGCCACAAATGAGGGTCGCGAGTTCCATCTCTGCCATTTATTTCACAACCTTGCAGCCAAAGGAGAGGCTTGAAGTGCCGGAAAGGCCTTGCTCGGCTGCGATTTGGGCCAGCAAGGCACCATAGGAAGATGGCGTTCCTTGTCGAGTGGGTCGTCTGCCTACGCTTGGCTTTGGCAGGGTATTCGAGTTCGCGATAGGGAGGTTCACTATCGTCGTCGGATGCTCGGAGGGCGATGCGATGGAGTCGTTATCGCTTTGCGCGAAGAGACCTATGCCGAGTGCGTTAAAGACGGTCAGCAACTTGTCGAGTCGAATGCCGGTGGCGTCGCCCAGCTCGAGCGATGCGAGCAGGCGCTCCGAAACACCGGCTTTTTTAGCGAGGGCGGCACGGGTGAGACCCTGAGCCTCGCGTGCCTGGCGCACATAGATGCCAGCTTGGCGCGGTGTGGCGATAGGAAAGGTGTCCATAGCGATCTCCTAACGTGCAGACTTTTGCATATTAGTATGACATGCAAAAGTCTGCATGAATAGGCATTATGCAAAACTCTG
Source organism: uncultured Collinsella sp. (assembly GCA_900545505.1). GTDB lineage: Bacteria > Actinomycetota > Coriobacteriia > Coriobacteriales > Coriobacteriaceae > Collinsella. Next base: position 4,379 of record UQZC01000044.1, on the reverse strand, counting down.
CATGAGGCCTTGTACTGGCGTTTAGTTTTGAGCGATTGTGTTTGGCACTACAGCGCCAAAATCCCCAGATGCTCAAGCAAGATCTTAAGCCCGATGAGGATGAGTACGACGCCACCCACGATGGTGGCGGGTTTTTCGTAGCGCGCGCCAAAGGTGTGGCCGATCGCCACGCCAGCGATGGAGAAGACAAAGGTCGTGATGCCAATGAGCGACACGGCGGGAACGATGTCGACCGAAAGCGCGGCGAACGAGATGCCCACGGCCAGGGCGTCGATTGAGGTGGCGATGGCGAGGATCAGGTACTCGCCCAGGTCAATCTTTTCGGCATCCTTGCCGTCGCCTTCGTCCTCGTCCTCGTTCTCGGTAAAGGCCTCCCACAGCATCTTGCCGCCGATGAAGGCGAGCAGGATAAAGGCGATCCAGTGGTCGATGGGTCCGATGATGCCCATGAATTGACTGCCGAGCGCCCATCCGATTACGGGCATGCCGGCCTGAAAGCCGCCAAAGAACAGGCCGAGCACCACGGCGACCTTAAGGTTGATCTTCTTCATGCCAAGGCCCTTGCAGATGGAAACGGCAAAGGCGTCCATCGAAAGGCCAACGGCGAGCAACGCGAGCTCTGCGAGTCCCATAGTCTGGCTCCCTCTCTGCGGGCGAACCCGCGTGTACCTCTTGGGGGAGTAACAAAAAAGACCCGTGGCGTACGCGTTGCGCGCACAGCCACGAGTCTCGTTCATTAAGGCAAGCCAGGCCGCATCGGCCAGTGTGTTGACTTACCGCGCCACCGGAGGCGAATCCGGTCACGCGACTACTCCCTCATTTATGCGAATCCCGATGCTACCACATGAACAGCTGATTTGGGTTGGGCTCTCAGCTGTGTTCGCTCATTCTGTAAGCATCGGATTTTGCGGGCGTCACAGGGGCAAACCGTGAGAAACTTATTGACGTTTATGGAGCGTATACGATGGGAGCGATGCCTTGGATAAGAACGAGCTGCAAAAGCGTATGGAACAGGCCATTCGCCTGACGGCACCTGGCCAGCCGATCCGCACCGCCCTCGACATGATCATTGCCGGTCACCTGGGCGCCCTTATCTGCGTCGGCGACACCGAAAACGTGCTCGCCGCCGGTAACGACGGCTTCCCGCTCAACATTTCGTTTACCTCGAACCGCCTGTTCGAGCTTTCCAAGATGGACGGCGCCATCGTTATCGATGGCGATCTCACCCAGATCCTGCGCGCCAACTTCCACCTCAATCCCGATCCCTCGCTCGCCACGAGTGAGACGGGCATGCGTCACCGTACTGCCGCTCGCATGTCGGTGCTCACCGATGCCATCGTGATCTCGGTTTCGGCTCGCCGTGCCGTCGTTAACGTGTACGTTCACGGCAAGAGCTACGAGATTCAGCCCGTCACCACCATCATGAGCTCGGTCAACCAGCTCGTCGCCACGCTTCAGACCACCCGTCAGTCGCTCGATCGCTCCTTGCTGCGCCTGACGGCCCTTGAGCTCGACGACTACGTTACGCTCGCCGACATCACCGGCATCTTCTCGAGTTTCGAGATCATGCAACAGGCAAAGACCGAGCTTAAGGATTGCATTGTCAAGCTGGGTAACCAGGGTAAGCTCGTGCAGATGCAGCTCGAGCAGCTCGCGGGCTCCAGCATGGATACCGAATACGACTTGATGATCCGCGACTACGCAAGCGATTCCTCTGAGGCCAACGCCGAGAAGATTCGCGCCGAGCTGAGCCGTATGACGCCTAAGGACCTGTCCGACCCGCAGCACGTGGCGGCAGTTCTGGGCTATGACGACTTGGACGAGGACTCCGTCATGACGCCGCTGGGCCTGCGCACGCTTTCGCGCGTGTCCGTCGTGCGCGACGGCGTGGCCGAGAAGATCGTCGACGAGTACGGCTCGCTGCAGGAGCTCATGGACGACATCAGCGAGGATCCGGAGCGCTTGGGCGACTTTGGCGTCAACAACCCTGCCATTCTTGCGGACTCGCTGTACCGCATGAAGGGCACCAAACAGGGGAACGCATAATGGCGCCCGTATGCGCCGTGGTCGTTGCCGGCGGCAGCGGCCAGCGCTTTGGAAATCCCGGCGGCAAGCAGCTCGTTAATGTGGCGGGCCGTCCGCTCATGAGCTGGTCCATCCGCGCGTTCGATCGTAGCGATAAGGTCGGCCATATCGTCGTGGTTTGCCCTGCCGAGCGCCGTGCCGAGATGCGCCGCCTGGCCATCGACCCGTTTGACTATGACACGCCCATCAGCTTTGCCGATGCCGGCGATACCCGTCAGGATTCCACCCGTGCCGGCGTGCATGCGGTTCCGGCGGGTTTCGAATATGTCGCCATCCACGACGGCGCTCGTCCGCTCATTACGACCGAGGCCATCGACCACGCTATCGACGTGCTCGTGAGCGACCGTGCCCTCGACGGTGTCGTGTGCGGTCAGCCCGCGATCGACACGCTCAAGATCGTTGACGGCGATAATATCGTCGAGACGCCGCCGCGTGAGCTCTACTGGGCAGCGCAGACGCCGCAGATCTTTAGCGTCGATGCTATGAAGCGCGCCCACGCTGCAGCCATTGCCGAGGGCTTTATCGGTACCGATGATTCGTCGCTGGTCGAGCGCATGGGTGGGCGCGTCCGCTGCGTCCAGAGCCCACGCGATAACCTTAAGGTGACGGTGCCCGAGGACCTGCGTCCCGTAACCGCGATTCTGCTTGGCCGCATGGCCGAGGGAGAGGACCTTCCCCATGTTCAGTAACCTGCGCATTGGCCATGGCTACGACGTTCACCGTCTGGTGGAGGGGCGTCGATGTATCATCGGCGGTGTCGACATTCCCTACGAGCGCGGCCTGCTGGGCCACTCGGATGCCGATGTGCTCGCGCACGCCTTGGCCGACGCCATTCTGGGCGCCTGCCGTGGGGGAGACATCGGCAAGCTGTTCCCCGATACCGACCCCGCCTATGAGGGTGCTGATTCGATGGTGCTGCTTGCCCGCGTGATGGACTATGCGCGTGAGCTGGGCTTTGAGTTTGTCGATGCCGATTGCACCATTGCCTGCCAGCAGCCTAAGATCACCCCGCATCGCGATGCCATGCGCGCCAACCTTGCCCATGCCCTGGGCGTTGACGTCGAAAACGTGGGCGTCGCCGCCACTACGACCGAAAAGCTCGGTTGGGAAGGCCAGGGCGAGGGAATCGGCGCCTGGGCCGTCTGCCTGCTACAGAAAACCGTTAAGGAGTAACGAATGCGTATCTACAACAGCGCTACCCATAAAAAGGAAGAGTTCCAGCCCATCGAGTCCGGCAAGGTCCGCATGTACGTGTGCGGCCCCACGGTCTACGACAACATCCACATCGGCAATGCCCGCACGTTCATCAGCTTTGACGTGATTCGTCGCTGGCTCATCGCGAGCGGCTACGAGGTCACGTTCGCACAGAACCTCACCGATGTCGACGACAAGATCATCAAGCGCGCCAACGAGCAGGGCCGTACGGCCGCCGAGGTCGCGACGGAGTTCTCCGACAAGTTCATCGGCGTCATGCGCGCCGCCAACGTGCTCGATCCCGATGTGCGCCCCCGCGCCACCAAGGAAATCGGCCCCATGATCGCCATGATCAAGACGCTCATCGAGCAGGGCCACGCTTACGCCGCCGATAACGGCGATGTGTACTTTGCCGTGCGCAGCGATCCCAACTATGGTCAGGTCTCGGGCCGCAACATCGACGACCTTATGGTTGGCGCGCGCATCGAGGAGAACGAGGACAAGAACGATCCGCTCGACTTTGCCCTGTGGAAGGCCGCCAAGCCCGGCGAGCCCAGCTGGCCGAGTCCCTGGGGCGAGGGCCGTCCCGGTTGGCACACCGAGTGCGCCGCCATGGTGCATCGCTACCTGGGCACTCCGATCGACATCCACGGCGGCGGCTCCGACCTTGCCTTCCCGCATCACGAGAACGAGTGCGCCCAGGCCACCTGCGCCTGGCACCAGGGCTTCTCCAACACCTGGATGCACACGGGCATGCTGCTGGTAGACGGCGAGAAGATGTCCAAGTCTCTCGGCAACTTCTTTACGCTGGCCGAGGTCCTCGAGCAGCACTCCGCTGCCGCCCTGCGCCTGCTGATGCTGCAGACGAGCTATCGCTCGCCGCTCGACTTCTCCTGGGAGCGCCTGGAGGGTGCCGAGAATTCGCTCACGCGTATCGCCGGTACGGTCGAGAATCTGCGCTGGGCCGCGAACCATGCGACGACCGATGCCGATGAGGCAGCATCCGAGGCGTTTGCCGCCAAGGCCGCCGAGACTCGTGCCACCTTTAAGGAGTGCATGGACGACGACTTTAACACCGCTGGTGCCATGGGTGCCGTCTT
>UQZC01000043.1 GCA_900545505.1 uncultured Collinsella sp. | reverse complement strand
TCCTCGGCCGAAAGGATGGTCGAGGGGCCGTTCGCGCCGGCGCGATCGCGGGCGAGCAGGGCAGCACCATAGGCACCCATGCAGCCGGCGATGTCGGGGCGCACGGCGTGGACGCCGGTGAGCTGCTCAAACGCGCGCAGCGTGGCATCGGACATAAAGGTTCCGCCCTGAACGATCACCTGGCTGCCGATCTCCTTGGGGTCGCGCAGCTTAATGACCTTGAACAGGGCGTTCTTGATGACGGAATAGGACAGGCCGGCCGCGATGTCGCCCACCGTGGCGCCTTCCTTTTGCGCCTGCTTGACGCGCGAGTTCATAAAGACCGTGCAGCGGCTGCCCAGGTCGACGGGGGCCTTGGCATGGATGGCGGCATCGGCGAACGCGCGCACGTCCATGTTCATGGACACGGCGAAACTCTCGATAAAGCTGCCGCAGCCCGACGAGCAAGCCTCGTTGAGCATGATGTGCTCGATAACGCCGTCCTTGACGCGCAGACACTTCATGTCCTGGCCGCCGATGTCCAGAATGAACTCGACGCCGGGCAGGAACGCCTTGGCACCGCGCAGGTGCGCGACGGTCTCGATCTCGCCGGAGTCGGCCTTGAGCGCCTCGATGAGCAGCGCCTCGCCGTAGCCCGTAGTGGTCACGTGGCCGATGGTACAGCCGGCGGGGATGTGGTTGTAGAAATCGGCCATGATGACCTTGGCCGTACCCAGGATGTCTCCGTTGTTGTTGCCGTACCAGGTGTGCAACAGCTGGCCGTCCTCGCCCACGAGCGCGGCCTTCATGGTGGTGGAGCCGGCGTCGATACCGATGAACACGCGGCCGGTGTAGCCGTCGAGCTTGCCCTTGGGGACGACTTCCTGGTCGTGGCGGGTTTTGAACTCGGCAAAGTCCTCGTCGGTGGCAAAGAGCGGGTCCAGGCGCTCGACCTCGGCACCTTGTGTGTCACCCAGGGCATCACCGACCTCATCACCGTCCCCGGTATCATCAACCTGGACTTCGCCGATGTTAAGACCATCATGAAGCAGGCCGGTACCGCCATGATGGGTATCGGTACCTCTTCTGGGGATACCCGTGCCGTCGACGCTGCCCAGCAGGCCATCTCCAGCCCGCTGCTCGAGAGCTCCATCGATGGTGCCACGCGCGTGCTGCTCTCCATCGCCGGTTCCAAGGACCTGGGCATCCAGGAGATCAGCGACGCCGCCGACGTTGTCGCCAACGCCGTCGACCCCGAGGCCAACATCATTTTCGGTACCGTTGTCGACGAGTCCCTGGGCGATCAGGTGCGTATCACCGTCATCGCTACGGGCTTCTCCGACTCCAACGTCAACCGTCAGGACGAGCTCTTTGCTGTTCAGCAGTCTCAGAGCAAGGCAGCTGCCTCCGCTGAGCCGCAGCGCACCGCTCCGGCTACCAGTCCGGCTCAGGCCGCTCCGACCCGCAACGTCGGTGGCACCGAGCTTCCTAACTTCGGCAACGATCAGTTCGAGCTTCCCGACTTCCTGAAGCGCGGCAGCTTCTAGTTCGTTTTTCTCAACGACTTGCAAGGGGTGCGTCCGATTGGGCGCGCCCCTTTTTTGTTGTGTTTCGCCTTTGTAAACGAAAGCCTCCAATCTCCTTACGTTCCCTTTACGTTTGCTCCTTACCGCTGCGGGTATCCTTTTTGATGAAGTGTGCAGCCGTATGGCACGGACTGCTGCGGCGTCGCCGCAATACTTGTGTTATTAGGAGGCTTTAGTATGGCAGCACGTGCGGACAACGTTTCGCGTGTCGACCATGATGGAGTTACGTTGGTGGAGGGCGCGACATCCGATGTTCGCTTTGCCTTCACCGAGCGCGCCGGTGGTGTTTCCGAAGATGCGTACTCCTCACTCAACTTGGGCTCGCATGTTGGCGATGACCCCTTTGCTGTTCAAGAAAATCGTCGTCGCGCGCTCGAGGCTATGGGTGCCGCCGAGTGCGAGCACAACCTGCTCGTTCCCAATCAGGTCCATGGTGACCATATCGTTGCGGTGACCTCGAACGGCGCCGATGACCTTGAGGACGTCCGCGAACAGATTGCCGAGGGCTGCGATGCCATCGTCTGTACGGCGCATAACGTACCCGTGCTGCTCTGCTTTGCCGACTGCGTTCCCGTGGTGCTGGTGGCCCCTGGCGGATTTGCCGTGGTGCACTCCGGCTGGAAGGGCACGATTGCACGTATTTCCGCCAAGGCGTGCCAGGCGCTTTGCGATGCTGCCGGCTGCGATGCAAGTGACATCTCGGCCTATATCGGCCCCCATATCTTGGGTGACGAATATGAGGTATCCCAGGAACTCATGGATCGCTTTGCCGCCGAGTTCTCGTGCATCGATGCGAGCACCTCTCGCATGCTCAATCTTTCCGCTGCCATTTGCGAGGCGCTGGTAGATGTCGGTGTCGACGCGGATAATATCGTGGATACCCAGCTTTCGACTGTGCGTCAGAACGACCGCTTTTATTCCTACCGTAACGAGAACGGCACCTGTGGGCGCCATGCTGCGATCGGCGTGATGCTATGAGAAAGATCGTATCGGTCCTGAGCGCCGCTGTGCTTACGCTTACGCTGTGCGCCTGTTCTTCGGGATCTTCCACCTCTTCCATTACCGTGGCCGGCTCCACGACCTGCCTTCCTATCGCCGAGATTGCGGCCGAGGGCTTTAAGGAGGAGACCGGCATCGACGTGCTCGTTTCCGGTTTGGGTTCTTCCGCTGGCATCGAGGCCGTCAGCGCCGGCACGGCCGATATCGCCAGCTCCTCCCGTGGACTCAATGCCGACGAACAGGATCTGGGCCTGACTCCCATCGTCATTGCCCACGACGGTATCGCGGTCATCGTGAACGACGACAACCCCGTCGATAACCTCTCGACCGAGCAGCTCCGCGATATTTACGCCGGCAAGATCACCAACTGGAAAGAAGTCGGCGGAGAGGACCTGAAGATCCAGGTCATCAATCGAGATGAGGCGTCCGGCACGCGTGAGGCCTTTCGTACCATCGTGATGGACGGCACGCCGTTCGATCGCCGCTCGGCTGTTCTTTCGGGTACGGGCCAGGTGCGCGACGTGGTATCTCGTTCGCGCGGGGCCATCGGCTACATTTCGCTGGGCTTCGTCGATAGCCTCAACGCCAAGACCTCGGTCAAGGCCGTCTCGGTCAATCATGTTGAGGCGTCCGAGAAGACGGTCGCGAGCGGCGACTATCCCATCTCGCGCGACCTTTACTTCTTTGTGAAGGGTGCGCCTTCGCAGCAGGCGCAGGATTACATTGACTACGTGACGTCCGAAAAGATGGACAAGCAGATTCGCGAGGCGGGCTTTATTCCCGTCACCAACGACGAGAAGGGGAGTGAGTAGCATGGAGGCACATGAAAACTCCCAGACTGAGCAGAATGCTCAGGCGCCTAAGAAGCGCGAGCTGGCGCTCGTATCGCGCAGTACCTATATCAAGGAGAAGGCGCTGCAGTGGATCTTCTTTGCCTGCGCGTTCTTGGCGGTCGTTACCGTCATCTTGATTTTTGTCTTTACCACGTACTCGGCGCTGCCCGTCTTTACCGATATTGGCTTGGCGGACTTCTTTAGCTTTATGTGGGCGCCCTCCGAGGGCCACTACGGCATCATGTCGCTGCTTGCCGGCTCGGGCTTGGTGACCGTCGGTGCGCTCGCCATGGGTGTGCCCTTGGGCGTGGGCACCGCCGTGTATCTGGTTGAGATTGCCAACAAGCGCGTGCGTAAGCTCATCAGCCCTGCCGTCGACCTGCTGGCGGGCATCCCCTCCATCATCTACGGCTTCTTTGGCATGGTTATCATCCGCCCGTTGATCGCGCAGGTGACCGGTGGCCTTGGCTTTGGTGCCCTGACGGCTTGGTTCGTCCTTGCCATCATGATCGTTCCCACGATTACCACGCTCACCATCGATGCTCTCAATTCCATTCCCATGGGCATTCGCGAGGCATCGTATGCCATGGGCGCCACCAAGTGGCAGACCATCTATAAGGTCGTGTTACCTGCCGCCAAGCTGGGTATCGTGGATGCCATCGTGCTGGGTATGGGCCGTGCCATCGGCGAGACCATGGCCGTGCTCATGGTCGTGGGTAACGCCCCGGTTATTCCCGACAGCATTGCGAGTCCCATCTCGACGCTCACGAGCCAGATTGCGCTCGACATGAGCTATTCCTCGGGTCTGCATCGCTCGGCGCTGTTCGGCATGGGCGTGGTCCTGTTTATCATCTCCGCCACGCTGGTGGGCATCGTCCGTCTGATTTCCAAGAAGAAGAGGGGGTAGGCTATGTCCGATTCCGTTGACGCGACGGCCAATACGACCTCGTCGCGCGAGCGCATCAAGCGTGCCCTTTCCCACGGCAAGAAGGGCCGCATCAACAAGGACCTGTCCAACAAGATCATGCTTGGCGTGTTCCGTGCCGCTGCCTACATCACCACGCTGGTGCTGGTCGCTATCATCGCCTACGTGGTCATCAACGGCCTGCCACACATCTCGCTCGACTTTATCTTCGGTTGGCCCCAGGGCGTCAACGCCGAGGGCGGTATTTGGCCCACGATCGTCTCGACCGTCTATGTGACGGCGCTCGCCATGCTTATCTGCACGCCGATCGCTGTGCTGGCAGCCGTCTATCTGGCCGAGTACGCCAAGCAGGGCAAGGTCGTCGAGCTCATTCGCTACGCTGCTGACGCTTTGGCCTCGGTGCCCTCCATCGTTATGGGTCTGTTTGGCTACGCCTTGTTTGTCGAGGCCATGGGCTTGGGCCTTTCGATGGTCTCGGCCGCTCTGGCGCTGGCGCTTCTGATGCTGCCCATCGTAATGCGCACCACCGAAGAGGCCATTCGCGCCGTTCCGCGCTATATCCGTTGGGGCGCGTACGGCCTGGGCGCCACCAAGTGGCAGGTTGTCTCCAAGATCGTGCTTCCTTCTGCCTTTGGCCGTATTGCCACGGGCATCGTCCTCGCCATCGGCCGTGCCATTGGCGAGACCGCGGTGGTGCTCTACACCATGGGCCAAGCCATCAATCTACCTATTTCGCCGCTCGATTCCGGCCGCCCCATGACGGTCCATCTGTACCTGCTTGCCAACGACGGCATCAACATGAACGCAGCCTACGGCACCGCGCTCTTGCTGATGGTGATCATTTTGGCCTTCAACCTGTTTGCGCGCTTCCTGTCGCGCAAGCGTCGCTAGTTAAGGAGTCCCATGTCCGTTTATCAGTCCGCTCCCACGTTGGAGCAAGCGGCCATTACGGCCAAGGATTTCAACTTTTGGTACGGTGACTTTCATGCGCTGACGGGGCTTGACCTCAACATCGCCAAAAACGCCATCACCTCGTTTATTGGCCCTTCGGGCTGCGGCAAATCGACGTTTTTGCGCTGCATCAACCGCATGAACGACCTGATCGAGGACACGCGCATCGAGGGCACCATGACGCTCGACGGCAACGATATCTATGCCGAGGGTGTCGACCCGGTCGATCTCCGTCGTCGCGTGGGCATGATCTTTCAGCAGCCCAACCCGTTTCCCAAATCCATCTACGAGAATGTCGCCTTTGGCCCTCGTCTGCAGGGCGTGACTAGCAAAAGCGACCTCGATGACATCGTGGAAGAATCGCTCAAGCGCGCCAACCTCTGGAAAGAGGTATCCAATCAGCTCAACAAGGATGGTTTGGCGCTCTCGGGCGGTCAGCAGCAGCGTCTGTGCATCGCGCGCGTGCTTGCGGTGCAACCCGATGTCCTCCTGATGGACGAGCCCTGCTCCGCCATCGACCCCACGTCTGTCTCTAAGGTCGAGGATCTGATGGCCGAGCTGGCGCCCGAGATGACGATTATCATCGTCACGCATTCAATGCAGCAGGCAGCTCGTATCAGTGACTACACCGCGTTCTTCTTGCAGGAAGTTGCCGGCGAGCCCGCCACGCTCATCGAGTATGGTCAAACCGACGCGATCTTTACCAGCCCGGTGGACTCGCGGACGGAAGACTATATCACCGGCCGCTTTGGCTGATCGGTGCGACTAGTCCCAAGCCGATCGGACCTGGTCCGGTGCGTATTCACTGTGCGGGCGGCATGACCGCACCCAACTGATTGGAGTGAACCATGCGCAAACTGTTTTCCCGTCAGCTCATCGAGGCCCGCCACGAGATGCTGAGCATCTACGAGGCCGTCGATCTGGCCCTCCACGATGCCGTGAAGGCCTATGTGACCGACGACCGCAAGCTCGCCACCAAGACCAAGAAGCGCACGCTTTCGATTGACGCACGCTGCGCCAACCTGGAGGCCGTCTGCTACAACCTGATCGCCACGCAGTCACCGGTCGCCTCCGACTTCCGCCTGCTTCAGACGATCATCTACGTCGACTTTAACCTGCAGCGCATGACCGATAAGGTTCGCCAGATCTGCCGCGCCACGCGTCATATGATCAAGGCCGATATCTCGCTGCCCAAGGAGCTTGTCGGCACGGTCGAGGCCGAGGCTGAGGCTGTCTACCAGGTGCTGGGCTCTTCGCTTTCCGCGCTCGTCACCAATGACATGTCCATCATCTGCAACTTGGCCGTCGAGGACGAGCCAGTGCACGCCGCCTACGAGAAGTTCTTCCGCACCTTTAACCGTATGGATACGGGCGACTTTATGGACGACGGCAGCAACTATGACGACCTGCGCCGCGCCATCATGGTTTCGCGCTACCTCGATCGCATCGCCTCGATTTCCATCGATGCCGCCTGCCGTCTGACCTTCCTGTTGACTGGTCAGCGCATGAATGCCGGCGATATCGCCCGCACTGATGAGGATGAGCTCGAGAGCATGCGTGTGCCTTCGGGCGAGGGTGTTATCATGAGGCCCGCCGTCGACGCGCGCTACGTTGCCAAGGTGCCCGTTAACGAGGTCAGCGAGGGTCTTCGCTACCTGCTCGATCATCTTGAGGATGAGGACGATGGCGAGGACGACGAGGAGTAAGTAACCCCGTTCGTCGAAAGATTGTAAATACCTAAGTGAGCGCGGCCTTGCACATGCGGGGCCGCGCTCTTGCGTTAGCATGGGACTACTTGTTTGGCTGTCAGCGGAGGCGATTGGCAATGGATAACTATTTGGACTTGATGCGCGCTCGCCGCGAGCAGATTCTGGAACGTATTTATGCGGCGCTCGATCGCGCAGGCCGTCCCCACGACGCCGCGCGCCTCATTGCCGTGTCCAAGACCGTTGGTGTCGATGAGACCGTTGCCGCCATCCAGGCGGGGTATCGCCATTTTGCCGAGAACCGCCCGCAGGAGCTGGTTCGCAAGCTCACAGGTCTGGCGGAGCATCCGGAGCTGCCCGAGGTGCGCTTCGATATGATCGGCAACCTGCAGACCAATAAGATTAATGCGGTGCTGGGCTCAGCCGAGCTGATCCACTCGGTGGGTTCGCTGCATCTGGCGCAGGCGATCTCGAGCCGTGCTGTCCGCAAGATTGAGGCAGGCGAGCTCGCCGGCCCCCAGCGTGTGCTCATTGAGGTCAATGTGAGTGGTGAGGAGTCGAAGGGAGGCTTTTCGCCCGATGAGATTCGCGCCGACGCGGGCGAGCTTGCGGAACTTGAGGGAATTTGCGTACAGGGGCTTATGACTATGGCGCCCCGGGGGAATAAGGATGTGGCACGCCGCACCTTTGCGGGGCTTCGTGAGCTGAGGGATGAGCTGGAGGTGGCGCATCCCGATTTGAACCTGCCTGAGCTTTCCTGCGGCATGAGCGAGGACTTTGAGCCTGCCCTTGAGGAGGGCTCTACGCTCGTTCGCCTGGGCAGGGTAGTATTTAGCCCGGAGTTTGCAGTAAAATAAGGCTCTGAAGTGCGCACTGATTATCGGGGCGCCTGCACTAAACCGCGAGAGGACACAACCATGGGCTTCCTTGACGAGATTAAAAATAAGATGCACCTGGGCGGCCAGCAGGGTTACGACCAGGGTTATGGCCAGGACGACGACTACGGCTACGATGACGGCTATGACGATAGTTATCAGGGCAACGGCTACAGCGGTGCTTCGGGCGAGGGCTTCTACACCCAAGACGAGCCGAGCAACGGCCTGCTTGGTCAGACGCGCCGCGGTGAAGCTGAGTCGGTTGCCGTGTATACGCGCTCCGGTCAGCTGGTCGGCGATGACTCCCGCCATGCCACGACGTATAACCCGCCTTCGCGCTCGCAGGACAGTGTTGCGAGTGGTTATCGTCCTGGTGCCTATGACACGCCGTCGAGCTACGCCGAGAACACCCGCGCCCGTGCCGCCGCTGCGCCCGCGTCTGCACCGAGCGATGCCTCGGCCTATGCGAGCAATATCATCAACGCCACGCCGCAGCTGCCGGCCTATGTCCTGCGCCCCGAGAGCTATGACGACGTGGAGACCGTGGTGCGCCGCGTTCGCACCAAGCAGCCTGTCGCACTGATTTTTGTGGGCGTACGCACCGAAGTTGCCAAGCGCGTCTTGGACTTCTCTTACGGCTTTGCCTGCGGTCTGGGTGCCACGGTCAAGGAGGTGGGCGACCGCGTGTTCATGGTGCTGCCCGCCGGTTGCGAGGTCAAAGATTCCGATCTCAAGAAGCTTCGTGCGGACGGCTACCTTAAGTAAAGACAAGACGAGGAGATTCCCATCAACATCTACACTATCGTCCAGCTGGTCAACACGCTGTTCAACTTCTATTCCACGCTCATTGTCGTCTACTGCTTTATGACGTGGATTCCCATGAAGCAGGGTGGTTTGCTTCAGGATATTGCCGCGGTGCTTGATAGCGTGTGCGGTCCGTGGCTTAACCTGTTCCGTCGTTTCATCCCGCCGATGGGCGGTATCGATTTTTCGCCGGTCGTTGCGATTATTGCGTTGCAGTTGGTGCAGAGGCTGGTTCTGCAGCTTCTTATAGGTATACTCGTGTAGAACTGACTTAGTAACTTACGTCGGGCGTGTAGCGCCGAGGCGATGAAAAAGGAGACTTGTTATGGCTATTACCCCTGCAGACATCCAGGCTCAGACTTTCTCTGAGGCCAAGCGTGGCTACGATCCTGCTGAGGTCGACGTCTTCTTGGAGACGCTGTCCTCCGAGGTTGACGCTATGCTCGCTAAGATCGTCGACCTTAAGGGTCGTCTGACTGCTACCGAGCAGCAGCTTGCCGATGCGCAGGCTCAGCTTGCCCAGGCTCAGGATGCCACCGCCCAGGCCGCTCCTGCCGCCCCCGTGGCTGCTCCCGCCCCTGACTTCTCCGCTCAGGAGCGCCAGATTTCCGCTGCCCTGATCGCTGCCCAGCAGACCGCTGAGACCATCGTTAACGATGCCAACGAGAACGCTGAGCGTATCCGCAATGAGGCTGACGCCAAGGCCCGCGAGGTTATCCGCCAGGCTCTGACCGAGAAGCAGGCCGAGCTCGAGGAGATCGATCGTCTCAAGGCTTCCCGTGAGGAGTTCAAGGCCGAGTATCTTAAGCTCATCCAGCACTTCATGGACGATGCTCAGAACTCCTTCCCGGCCGACCTCATGGCCTCCACACCGGTCGGTTCTGCCGCTTCTCCTGCAGTGACTGTTCCCGCCGAGCCGCTGCCCGTCGCTGACCCGCTTGTCCCCGTGGCCGATCCCCTCGCCGAGCATCGC
>UQZC01000042.1 GCA_900545505.1 uncultured Collinsella sp. | reverse complement strand
GAGCGCGTGGAGCTCCAGGGCACCGTGGTTCTGGTCATCACGATTGAGGAGCTCGCCTTCGGCATCATCATCGCCGAGACCATCCACGAGCTGGGTGTTACCGACGACAAGCGCGTGGCCTTCGAGATTTCGCGTTCCGGTGTAATCGCCGGCGTGCTCATGGCCATCATCTATTGCGGCTTGGCCCTTGCCGGTATGCAGCTTGGCACCGTGATGCCCGACGCTACCAACGGCGCCGCCATCCTTGCCCGCTCTGCCTCCATGCACTTTGGCCTTGCCGGCACGGTCGTGGTCTTTGCGATCTTTTTCCTTGCCTGCATGAACGTGTGCATCGGTCTCATCAGCTGCTGCTCGCGTTACTTCTGCGAGACGTATGTGGTCGAAGGGGGAGCGGAGGCCTCCGAGGAGGCCATGCGCCGTCCCTTTGCGATTCTCGCCTTTGTGTTCGCAGCGTTTTCGTGCGTGCTCTCCAACGTGGGCCTCGACATGATCCTTATGTTCTCGGTGCCCATGCTCAACGCCTTGTATCCCGTTGCCATCGTGCTGGTACTGATGGGTTTGGTACACGGCTTTTGCGACGCTCATCCACAGGTGTGGGTCTGGGTCGGCGGTGTGGTTGCCGTGCAGAGTGTGATCACCTCGGTCCGCGATGCGTTCTTTGCGGGCGCGTGGCTGCCATTTGATGTGCTGCCGCTGGCGGATATCGGTGCCGCGTGGGCGCCGGTTGCCGTGGTTGCCTTTGTGATCGGCCTGCTCCATAGTCGTTTTGTTGCACATTCGAGGAGCTAAGGCATCAATGCTTGCACAGGCGGGGAGTCTCCCCTATAATTTCCTTCGCTTTGGGACACGCAAGGTTTAGACCTTAGCTGCTCAACACCTTCGGGACGTGGCGCAGTTTGGTAGCGCGCCTGCTTTGGGAGCAGGATGTCGCAGGTTCAAATCCTGTCGTCCCGACCATATCTTGCGGGCGTAGTTCAATGGTAGAACCCCAGCCTTCCAAGCTGATGACGCGGGTTCGATTCCCGTCGCCCGCTCCAGAAAAACCGCAGGTCAGAGGTATTAAAGCTTCTGGCCTGTTATTTTATGTAACAACGCATGACATATTCGTGACACATCTTGGTAGCAGCCTACCCACATCCCCTCCTAAGTTGCGGTGAAATACGGACTGTTTTTCGGCTTTTATGGCCCATGTGGTCCGTATTTCACCGCAACTATTTGTAAGGTTGGGTTTTGATGCCGTTGGGAGGGTCGTAGCGACCGTCTACCGAGAGTGGAATTATTTTTTGAAGCTCTGACCTGCGGCGTCAAGCTTTTGGTCAGCTTTTGGCAAGGCCTGCGGACGGAAGCATGCGATAGCGTAATGGTATTCTCTCCGCCGTGATGGTTATGGGGTTGGCCATGCTCGATAAAGGCAAACATTTTCCGCAGTCATATGCAAGGATGCTATTCTCGGCCGTTGGAATTCATCAAGATGGACATCTGCTTATAACAATTGATCCTTGGGATGAACGCCGTGCGCGTGAGCTTATGCAGGAAGAGCTCATGCTTCGTCTTTACAACCATGTGTACGCGGATCCGGTCTATTGGAATAATCTTGGGGTTGAAGATCGCATCTTTCAGCTGGCATCCGCTATTGCGGTCGTTGAACCGGATGCTGTGTTTTGCGGATCGACAGCAGCGCTGCTCTACGGCATCGGCTCGGCGTATACGCTTTTGGATAAAGTGCAAGTACTGCTGCCACGGTCTACAAGGCGTGATACGTATGAGTTCGTTGAATACAAGCGCTGGCGGGCGGGCGAAGTGTGGCGGCTAGGTCTGTTTACACTGACGGATCCGTGTCGAACGGTTGTTGATATCGCTCGAACGAGCGCCTTTCGCTATGCGCTGGGCTATGTCGATGGCTTGGCCCGTGAGTACGATGTCGAACGCGAAGAGCTGCGAGCATATGCCCAGGCAAATTGCCGAGGGTTGCATGGCATCGCGCGTGCTTTTGACGTTTTTGAGTATATGGACGGCAGGTCAGACAATGGCGGCGAGTCTGAGGCGAGAGCAGCGATGATTCTCGCTGGGGTTGCCGCGCCCGAGCTTCAAGTTGAGATAACGCGACCGGGAAACGCTGGCTATTATCTAGCAGATTATGGCTGGCAGATGCCAGACGGCTCATGGACGCTGGCAGAGCTGCATGGGCTAGGCAAGTTTGAAGACGAGGCTCAAAATGATCCAGAGCGGGCGGCGGCAAAAACGTATCGAGCGGCCCTCATGCGCGACGCGAACCTTCGCTCCATGGGCCACAACGTCATTCATTTCAAACTCTCGGACACCTACGACGTAGAATCGTTCGGTGCCATGATGCGCGGCTACGGCATTCCGACAACAAAACCCTACGCCGAATCCCGATAGCGAAATCGTTCGCGGTCCACCTTCAATAAGTTGCGGTGAAATACGGACTGTTGAGGCCTTTAAAGGCATGAAACAGTCCGTATTTCACCGCAACTTAGGAGGGGATGGGGCTGAGAGGCGGGCGATGCCGTTGCCTGCCGGTTAGTTGCGGGGGTGGTGGCGGAGCTTGTCGATGGTGGCGTCGGTGCCGTGTCCGCGGGCGTCGGTGCTTCGGCTGCGAGCGTCGGCGGCGGTTTGGCGGCGGTAGTCGATCATGCCTTGGATGATGGGCTTGCCAAAGCTCACGACATCATCGTTGTAGATGGCGGTTCGGGCGGCGAGGAGGCAGTCGGTAAAGTCCATATGGGTCTTGCCAAAGAGTTTGACGGCAAGGGAGACAACGGTGGGATCGTCGACCATGACGTCATCGAGCAACTTGGTCATGGCCGTCGCAATCTCCACACGCGGGACCTTGTAGACGTCACGCAGCGTAACGGCGACGCGCGTGATGATCTCGGGGTAGACGCGAGCGGTGCGCGTGGCGATGACCTTGGTGGCGCGCGGTGACAGGACCTCGTCGTCGTCAAGCAGGTAGCGTAGGATGACGGTCTCGTCGATGATGGTGCTACTCATGGATATCTACTTCCTCGGGACCCAAAATCGAATCGTCGCTTTCTGTAGCAAGGTACTCAATCCAGGCGTTACGCTCCTCGGAGCGGCGATTGGGGTCCCCATATGCTTTGAGCGATCCATAGGCGGCGGTGCCGTCCTTTGAGCGCACGGCGACCGGCTGAAAGGGAAGCTTGCGCATCAAAATGCTCTGCGCGACAAAAAGACGGACGGCCTCGGCGAGCGATGTGCCCATGGCGTCGTAGAGACGCTCGGCATGTTGCTTGTCTTCCTCGCGAATGCGCACCTGCAGGATGGCTCGTTTTTGAGTCGATGACATCACTGGCCTCCCTTAATGAGCGTGCAATATGAATAGTCATATACAGTAACGGCTAATAATAGCCAATCTTACAACTACTACTTTATTGCACTAGAGTAATTGATTGTAAACGATATTACAAACGTACTACATCCTTCAGAAATGAGCGTGAAATCTTTCTTGGGCGTACGCGTGTAATACACTCGCCTTTATAGCTTCCAGAGAATAATCCCAACCAGCCCAAACCCCTGCAATACACTCGTATTGCAGGGCCTATGCTCAAGTTTGTCCCCTGCAACTGCGTATATTTAACCTGTATATCGTTGGAGAAACTCTACCGAGTGCATGTTTCGCCGCATGCATTCGATACGTCGATGCCAGGCCACGGGCGGCTTGGGTCAATGTCGACAGGGTCTCTCCGACAAGGGATTCAGGAGGGAGTGAACAACATGGGTAATAAGCGAGTCGTAGCCGATTCTTCGCGCTGCATTGGGTGTCAAACCTGCATGGCGGCGTGTATCGAGGCGCACGACATCCCCGGTAACATCGCCGCGCCGCGCCTGCGCGTGACGCGTACGTACGAGATCTCCGCACCGGTGGCTTGCCATCACTGCGAGGATGCCCCGTGCGCGAAGGCCTGTCCTACGGGCGCCTTGTTCTTTGATCCAAAGAACCATCGCATCGGCGTCAACGAGGACAACTGCATCGGCTGCAAGAGCTGCGTCATGGCATGCCCCTTTGGCGCCGTGAGCGTGGCGACCACGCAGGTTCCGGTCTTGATGGGCGACGTTCGCGTAGGTTCGCAGACCAAGAGCTTCGTGCTCAAGTGCGACCTGTGCGTGGACCGTCCCGGCGGTCCGGCGTGTGCCGAGGCTTGTCCGACCAAGGGCCTCACCCTGGTGGACGAGGAGCGCCTGGCGGAGCTGACTGCCGAGCGTGCCCGCGCCACCATCGAAAACGAGGCGTAGGCGGGCGGCCATACAAGCCCAACGATTGTCAAATAAGTACCGATTAATCGGTAGCAGAGAAAGGAAGGAGGGTGTCATGGAGAAGCATAAAGTGATCTGCCCGTATTGCGGCGCCGGTTGCCAGTTTAACCTCTTGGTCCAAAACGGCCAGGTCGTGGGTACCGAACCGCTCAACGGCATCACCAATCAGGGCGAGCTGTGCCTTAAGGGCATGAGCGGCTACGACTTCATCAACGACACCAAGATCTTGACTCCTCGCGTACTGCACCCGATGATCCGCCGCACCAAGGGCGCGGATCTTGAGCGCGTAAGCTGGGACGAGGCACTGGATTTCACCGCATCTAAGATGCAGGCCATAATTGACGAATATGGTCCTAACGCTGTCATGACCACCGGCTCTTCGCGAGGCGGCGGCAATGAGGCGAACTACGTTATGCAGAAGTTTACGCGTGCGTGCATCGGCACCCACAGCGTGGACAACTGCGCCCGTACTTGACACGGCCCTACTGTCCTCGGTCTGATGGACACGGTTGGTTCAGGTTGCATGTCATGCTCCATCCCCGGTATGGAGGATGCGGGCTGCATTTTCCTCTTCGGCTATAACCCTGCCGATTCGCACCCCATCGTCGCAAGGCGTATCGTGCGAGCCAAAGAAAAGGGTTGCAAGATCATCGTCGCCGATCCGCGCCATATCGAAACCGCGCGTATCGCCGATCTCTACCTTCCGATCAAGAATGGTTGCAACGTCGCGTTCCTCAACGCCTTTGCCAACTGCTTGGTCAACGATGGCCTCTACGACAAGGAATTCGTCGCCGAGCACACGAACGGCTTTGACGAGTGGTGGGAGACCATCAAGAACTACACTCCCGAATCCGTACAGGACATCACGGGTGTCGAGCCCGCGTTGATCCACCAAGCTGCCGAGATGTACGCCACGGCGAAGCCCTCTGCCATCATTGGCTGGGGCATGGGCGTATGCCAGCAGAAGCAGAACCTGAAGACGGTGCACACCATCGCCTCCATCGCCTGCGTTGCCGGCCAGATCGGCAAACCCAATTCCGGTCTCGCGCCCGTGCGCGGTCAGAACAACGTCCAGGGCTCCTGTGATATGGGCATGCTGCCCAACCTGTACCCTGGCTACCAGAAGGTCACCGACCCGGCAGTGCGTGCCAAGTTTGCCAAGGCTTGGGGCGTGCCCGAGGAAAAGCTCCCGCTCGAGGAGGGCTACAAGCTCACCGACCTGGGCCACCTGGTCGACGAGGGCAAGGTGCACTGCTTCTACAACTACGGCGAGGACCCGGTGCAGACCGAGCCCGATTCGGCCGGAATGCGCAAGACGCTCTCCGAACTGGATCTGTTCATTTGCCAGGACATCTTTATGACGCAGACGACCATGCTCGCCGACGTCATCCTGCCTGCCACCTCTTGGGGCGAGCACGAGGGTGTCTTTACCGCATCCGACCGTAGCTTCCAGCACTTTGACGCGGCCGTTCCGCCCAAGGGCGAGTGCCGCCACGACTGGGAGATCTTCGCGGACCTGTCTACGCGCATGGGCTACCCCATGCACTACGACAACACCGAGCAGATCTGGAACGAGTGCATTAGCCTGTGCCCCAACTTTGTGGGCGCGACCTACGAGAAGATGGCTCCCGAGGGCGGCTACGCCCAGTGGCCCGTCAAGAGCGCCGATGTGAACGACCACGGTACGCCCGACATGTTCGCCGGTGGCAAGTTCACCACCAAGGACGGCCGCGCCAACCTGATGGCGCACGACTGGGAGGCGCCCTCCGAGCTTCCCGACGATGAGTACCCGCTCATCCTGTGCACCGTCCGCGAGGTCGGCCACTACAGCTGCCGCTCGATGACCGGCAATTGCAAGACGCTGGCGCTGCTTGCCGACGAGCCCGGCTTTGTCCGCATGAATCCCGCGGACGCCCAGGCGCGCGGCATCAAGAACGGCGACATCGTCTCGATTCACAGCCGCCGCGGCCAGGTATACAGTCGCGCCGACATTAGCGATCGCATCAACAAGGGCACGGTCTACATGACCTACCAGTGGTGGATCGGCAAGTGCAACGAGCTGACCATGCACAAGGTCGACCCGGTCTCGCATACGCCCGAGGACAAGTTCTCCGCCTGCCAGGTCGACGCTATCGCTGACCAGGTCTGGGCCGAGGGCGAGGTCGAGCCGATCCACACCGAGCTCAAGCAGGCTCTGGTTGACGCCGCCGCTCCCCAGGACGTTGAGCCCGGCGCCGCCAAGTTCGATGACGAGACGCACGTGAATCAAATCGTGTAGTCCCGTTCTCGTTGGCTTTTTGGGCCGGGCGTCCCGTACGTTCGGGAGCCCGGCCCGTTATTTTGAAAGGAAGTGGGGATGAACCGCTTCATCGACATCAACCCGGAGAGGTGCATCGGCTGCGGAACATGCCAGTCCGCCTGTGCCGACACCCACCGGATGCAGGGTCTTCAGGATACGCCGCGCCTGGCGCTCGTGAAGACCGGCGGTATTTCGGCCGCCCTTGCCTGCCACCATTGCGAGGGTGCCCCCTGCGCCGAGGTTTGCCCGGTGAATGCCATCGAGCACGATGGCGATCGCATCCACGTCAAGGAGCAGGAGTGCATCGGGTGCAGGCTGTGCGCCATCGCGTGCCCCTTCGGAGCCATCCATCCCGATGGCACGTCTATCGCCGGTGTCGCAGGCATGTGCGACCCGACGCCTTCGTATCCTAAGTCCCTGAGCAGCCTGCTTACGTGGGCTCCTGGCCAGTACACCTGCGCTATCAAGTGCGACCTGTGCGCCTTCGATCCGGACGGTCCGCATTGTGTGGCGGCGTGCCCCACCAAGGCGCTGACCGTCATGGGCGGCGCGGCCGATCGCGAGCTCGACGAGGCCAAGCGCCTGCGCTCGATCGAAAACGGTCCGGTCGTCGACGTTACCGCTGTGGCCCAGGGTCTGTCTGAGAAAGCAGAAGGGAGCGTAAACAATGGATAGCATGACGCTGTTTATCGCATCGCTTGCCGTCTCGTGCATCGGTGCGCTCGCCTCGGTTCTGCTGATTAAGGCCGACAACGCCGCCAAGACCGCCGGCTGCCTGATCGGCGCCGTCGCGGCCGTGCTGTCGTTCATCGCGGGCCTCGAGGCCGTGCTTGGCGACGTTTCGTCCCTCAACACGGTCTTTTTCTTCCCGTTCGCCCGTCTCGAGCTCTTGCTCAACGGCCTTGCGGGCCTGATCGTGGTCCTCATCTCGATTCTCGCCTTTGCGGGCTTCATCTACGGTCTGTCCTACTTCGACGAGTACCCGGGCAAGGTCGGGCGCGCCGGCTTCTTTATGAACACCTTCGTCGCCTCGATGATGCTCGTCATCACCGCCGACAACGTGTTCTGGTTCCTGGTCGCCTTTGAGCTCATGTCCCTTACGAGCTACTTCCTTGTCGTTATCGAGGAGAACAAGAACTCCATTAGGGGCGGTTGGCTCTACTTCGTCATCGCGCACGTGGGCTTCGTTCTCATCATGGCGAGCTTCCTGCTCATGACCAACGGCGTGGGTGGTTCCTTCAGCTTCAGTGATTTCCGTACGCATGACTTTGGACCCGCCGTCTCCTCCGCGTGCTTCGTCCTCGCGTTCTTCGGATTTGGCGCGAAGGCCGGTATCATTCCGCTGCACTCCTGGCTGCCCCAGGCGCACCCCGAGGCGCCGTCCAACGTGTCCGCCCTCATGTCCGGCGGCATGATCAAGATCGGCATCCTGGGAATCCTCAAGGTCGGTCTCGACCTGCTCGCGGGTTCGGGCGTCCAGCTCTGGTGGGGCCTCATGGTCCTGGTCTTCGGATCCATCTCGTCGGTCCTGGGCGTCGTCTACGCCCTCCACGAGCACGACATTAAGCGCCTGCTGGCCTACCACTCCGTCGAGAACATCGGCATCATCTTGCTCGGTGTCGGCGCGTCCATGACGGCGCACGCCCTGGGCAACGACGTCATCGCGACGATCGCGCTCATGGCCGCCCTCTACCACACGCTCAACCACGCCATGTTCAAGGGCGAGCTGTTCCTCGGCGCGGGCTCCCTGCTCTATGCCACGGGTACGCGCAACATGGAGAAGATGGGCGGCCTGTTCCGCCGTATGCCGGTCACGGCCGTCTGCTTCCTCATCGGTGCCCTTGCCATCTCGGCTATCCCGCCGCTCAACGGCTTCGTTTCCGAGTGGTTCACCTACCAGTCCCTGTTCAACATCTCGACGCTCTCCGACCCGGTCGTCATGGTGTTCGCCGTCGCCTCCGCGGCCGCCCTCGCCATCACCGGTGCCCTGGCCGTCACGTGCTTCGTGAAGGCCTACGGCGTCTCGTTCGCGAGCAGCCCTCGTTCCCAGGAGGCCGCGAACGCCAAGGAGTCCCCGGCTCCGATGTTGTTCTCGCAGATGCTCCTCGCGGCCATCTGCGTGGTGCTGGGAATCGGCTCTCCCGTCATCGCCCCGGTTCTGGGCGACGTCGCCCAGAGCGTGCTTGCCGGCTCCGCCGTCACAGCCACCTCGGGCGTGTCTCTGGTGAACGAGATTTCCGGTGCCGCCACCTCCACCCCCGCGATCGCCATCGCGCTCGTGGTCCTCACCGGCCTCGCGTTCGTGTTGAGGTCCTGCCTCGGCACCAAGGCCCCCGCTAAGAAGACCGACCCTTGGGCGTGCGGCTACGAGCCCAACGAGCACATGCCCGTCGTCGCCACGAGCTTCGCGTCAGACGTAGAGCTCTTCATGGGCCCGCTCTACACCCTGCGCGAGGTATGCACCAAGATCTGCTGGTCCATCGCGCACGTGTTCCAGAAGCTCACCGGTGTCGCCCAGGGCGTTGAGCCCCTGCCCGACCGCTTCCTGGTCGATGCACCGAGCGAGGGTGCCGATAAGCTGGCCGGCCTCGCCTCCAAGATCGAGGGCGGCAACTACTCCGTATACATCTGCTACATCGTCGCGGCGCTCGTGGTCTTCCTCGTGCTCGCCGTGGTCATGGTCTAGAGAGGGGAGAGGATATTATGAACATCGTTCTTGCGATAGCGCAGGGCCTCGTGGTCATGCTGGTCGCGCCCTTCTTCTCCGGCCTCGCCCGTGTGATTCGCGCGAAGATGCACAATCGCCGCGGTCCGTCCATCCTTCAGGATTACCGGGACCTCGCGAAGCTCATGGCGCGTCCCGAGTCCGTGAGTTCCGACTCGAGCTTCGTGCTGCGCATCATGCCGCCGCTGTTCCTCGCGGTGTCGTTCATGCTCGCCATGGGCCTGCCCATGTTCACGCTCGAGAGCCCCATGCCCGTCTTTGGTGACGCCATCACCATCATGTACGCGCTCGCGCTGTCCCGCTTCTTCTTCGCGCTGTCCGGCGTGGATTCCTCCAACGCCTACGCGGGCTTCGGCGGTATCCGCGAGCTCCTCATGAGCGTGCTCATCGAGCCGTCCATGCTCATCGCGCTGTTTACCGTCGCCATCGTGTGCGGCTCCACGGACATTGCGACCATGGGTCAGCACATCGTTACGGGCAACGTCTCGAGCGTCGTCGCCGTCATCCTCGCCGGCGTCGCCTTCGCGGCCGCCTGCTATATGGAGCTCGGCAAGCTTCCGTTCGATCAGGCCGAAGCCGAGCAGGAGCTCCAGGAGGGCCCGCTTGCCGAGCT
>UQZC01000041.1 GCA_900545505.1 uncultured Collinsella sp. | reverse complement strand
CCGTCATTGCCGGCAAGACAGGTAACCGCAATTGCATGAGCTACGGTCCCGGGTCGCTCGCGCTCGCGCACAAGCCCAACGAATATGTGCCCCACGCCGATATCGTTCGTTGTCAGCAGGTGCTAATCGCGCTCGCCGATAACGTGCTCTGGGACGCGAGCGGCCAAGTTGGGGCATAATAAGCCGCGAACAAACCGACTCGCGCGTTAGGACCGCCCATGAAAGCACTTCCGTTTCCCTGCATCCGCCCGGCTCAGGACCGCGTGCTCGAGGCGCTGCCTGCAATGGGCAGCATCCTAAGCGGCAACGATGCCCTGCGCGGAGCCATTGCCGATGGTCTGATGCTCAAGGACCCGGGTGCGGCGTATTACGTGTACGAATGCTCGGGCGAGCCGGGACGTGTGACGGGTGTCGTGGCGATCTGCCCGACGAGTGTACTTGCGGGCGGCAAGGGCGATGCCAGCGCCGACGTGGCCGCCGCCGCGCGCGCGATCGCCGAACTCAAAGTTCAGCCGCGCCCCGTGTCGCTCGCCTACGAGGCGTCGCCCGTCATGGACATCATCCTGGGCGCTGCCAAAGAGGGTGCCTCGCTCTACGCCGTCACCGACCCCGCGGGCATTACGCACCGCGTGTGGGAGGTCAAGCGCGAGGACGCTGTTGCCGCCATCCGTGCCATGCTCGACCAAGTACCAGAGCCGGCACTGGCCGACGACCCCGCCTACGCTGCCGCGCTGGCCGGGGCGTCGCAGCTGCTGGCCGATGAGGCCCGTGCCGCCGGAACGTACACCGGCAAGGAGCCGTTCAACTTTGCCGTAGCTGCGCTCTTCCCCGCCGCGCAGGTCAGCGGCGGCGCGCCGCAGGTTCCGACGGGTCTGCTCACGCACCAAGTCGCGCGGTTCTAGCAAGACCAGACCGTCCAGCACAAAAATCGGCAGCTCAACAAACAGGGGGCGGAGATGCAGCAGGTACATGCATCTCCGCCCCTTTTGCGTCGAGAAGTTATGCCGGCGACCCGTGCCGCCACGCTCACGTTATCCCCGCTGCGGGCCTGCTGCCGCCACGAGCGGTTCAAGCCCCAGCTCGCGTGCGTAATCCTCCTGCGTAAAAATCTCAATCAGCTCAAACGTGTCGGATTCGTCGTCAAACGCAAAGTGCAGCACCGCGCAGTTGCCCGGCACGCGATCGCGCTCGTCGGCCGCCGCACCCTTCACGTGATCCATAAACTCCTTGATGGCCGAGCCATGGCTTACCGCGAGCACGCACGTATGGTCCGGACGCTGCATAAGCTCGATCAGCGTCGCCACCATGCGCTCGCGCACTTGCATCTGGCCCTCGCCGCCAAACTGGCAATAGAAGTCGCGCCACGGGCGCTCGGGCATAAGCATCACGCGCTCGGCCTCAAAGTCGCCAAAGAACCACTCGCGCAGACCGTCCAGGCGCTCGTACGCCAAGCCCGGCCACAAGTTGGCGATAGTCTGCTCGGTGCGATGAAGCGTGGAGGTGTAGGCATGATCGGGCTCAATGCCACGCGCACGTAAAAACATGCCGGCGCGCGCCGCCTGGTCGCAACCCAACTGCGTAAGCGGCGAGTCACTCCACCCCTGAATGATACGCTTAAGGTTGAATATCGTCTGTCCATGACGGACCAGATACAGATCTTTATTCATAGGGGTCCTTTCGTTCGTTACCAACCCAAGAGCGAAAACGCCCCGTCGCAATAGCCAAAATGAAGCACGGCACCGTTGTCGGGTAGCTCCCCCTCGCCAGTCACATACTCAAGAAACTCCTGGCAGGCTGAGCCATGGGAAACCGCCAGCACGCAGTCGTGCTGCGGCCTGGCCATGATGCGGGACAGCGTCGCGACCATGCGCGACTGAAGCTGCACTTCCGACTCGCCGCCAAAGGCCACCGGATAATCGCCCCAGGGCTGCGGCGGCATCTCGCGATTTGATGTGCCCTCCAGCGAGCCAAAATGCCACTCACGCAGGTCATCGACCAGCTCAATGGAACGGCCCTCGCCAACGATAAGCTCGGCCGTATGCCGCGCCCGGCCCAACGGCGAGGAATACACATGGTCAAAGGCCACGCCGCGCGCCTCAAACGCCGCGCGCGTCGCCAGCGCCTGCTCGCGCCCGCGCGCCGTAAGCGGCGAATCGTGCCAGCCCTGCAAAATGCTCTGCACATTGAGCTCAGTCTGCCCATGCCGCACCAAATACAGATCTGCCACACACCCTCCCCTCGTACCACCACAAAGGGGACAGGAGCCTTTGTGGTGATTTTGCCGCCGGATTGCACCGCAACGACGCACAACTACAGCAGCACGTCGGCAAGCGGACGCTTGGGTACGTGGTGCACCCGCGCCTCGTCGCGCCAATAATTGATGGAGCCGTCGGGGTTGGAATCGATCGCATCGATCACCTGTGTCTCGGCCGGAACGCCAAACGCCATGATCAGCTTGAGCTCATACTTGTCGTTATCGAGCCCCATGGCATCGATCGCGTGGGGCGTAAAGGCCTTGAACATGCAGGCTGCCACCTCGGGCGTGGCGCTGCGGGCGGCGAGCATCATCGTCTGCGCGGCAATGCCCGTGTCGACCTCGGTAATGGGAGCGGCGGGCTTGCCCGGAACGGCGCGCTCGGCCAAAATCGCGATGTAGCCGGTCGGGCGCTCACCCTCGGCAGGACCCGGCCAATCCTTAAGCGCACCGGCCCACGCGAGCTCATCAAATACGCGCGCGCAATCCTCGGCATCGCTCACCACATGAAAACGAAGACGCTGAGCATTGGCACCACAGGGAGTCAGGTGAGCCAGCTCTGCCAGCTCGAGCAAAAACTCACGCGGCACGCGCATGGACTCGTCAAAACGGCGGCACGTACGGGCACGACGGACCAGCGCATCAAACGCTTCCAAGCCGAGCTTTTCGCAACCCTGCTCTGCCATCGATTCGACACTCGACGGCGCCTCGGGAACTGCTTCGTTCATAGGGACCCCCAATACAAGCCAATTGTCCTTAGGAAAATCTAACCTAAAAACGTAGGCAATAACGAACAGGGCTGCAATGTTCTACACCTGTTGAATAGAAAATCGCAACGTGGGGAACAACGGAAACAATTCGGGGCCTTTGGGTTACGTTTCGCCCTCTCCGACCCATACGCCAGCGCCTTTAGGCGATACTGGTTGTAACGATCAAGGCTTACGCCGCACGGAAAGGAGACATTATGGGCATCTTTAAGAACGATGACCAAAAATCGAGCCAGTTTGGATTTGACGAGAAAAGCATGGCGGGCAAAGCCGTCAAGGCCGTGCGCTGGATTTACGCCATCACGGGCGTTTTGGCGCTCGTCGCCGGCATTGCACTGCTGTTTGCGCCCGCCAAATCCCTCGTCTTCCTAACGACCGTCTTGGGCTTCTACTTTGTGATCACGGCCGCGATCAGACTGTTTACCGCTGTTTTCGAGCCGCTGCTGCCCACCGGCTGGCGCGTGACGAGCATCATCTCTAACCTACTCATTATCTTGGGCGGCGTCATAATCCTGCGCAACCAGGCCTTCTCGACCGCGACGCTCACCACGATGGTGGTTATCGTGGCCGGCTTTGGCTGGATTGTCGAAGGTGTCATGTCCATTCTGGAGTCCGAGCTTTCGTCCAACCGCGCCCTCGCCATCCTGAGCGGCGCACTCTCCATCATCGCCGGCATGTTCGTGTTTATCTATCCGCTGTGGTCGGCCAAGATGCTCGTCATCTTTAGCGGCGCCGCACTGCTGGTGTTTGGCGTAACGCTGATTGTTCGCGCTGTTCAATTTGGCAAACTGGTGCACTAGATGCCGCGAACGCTCTTTATTGATGCCGACGCCTGTCCGGTCACGCGCGAGTCGATTGACTGCGCGCGGCGGGCGGGCGTCGCCGTTGTTATCGCCGGCAACAGCACGCAAAACCTGGAACGGCACATTCGCCGCGACGACCCGCGCGATGCCGAGCACGCGCGACGTGGCTTTTGGGTCACGACGCTCGACGTGAGTGTGGGTGCCGACAGCGCCGACTTTGCCATTATCGAACGCCTGCAGGCGGACGACGTGGTCGTGACGCAGGACATTGGCTTGGCGAGCATGGTGCTCGGGCGCTATGCCGCCGCCATCGGTGTGCGCGGGCGCGTCTACGACAAAGCGACCATCGACATGCAGCTGTTTATTCGCCACGAGGAAAAGAAGGTGCGACGCGCCGGCGGACGCACCCGCGGTCCGGCAGCATTTACCAGCGAAGACCGTGCCCGCTTTAAACGCAACCTCACCGAGCTGCTGCGCTAACCAAGGTAGATTTTCGGGACATGCCCGGAAATCTACCTTTTTGTTTTGAGCGGTGTGAGCGCTCGGAATCCATGGCTCAACAAAAAACGGGCTTCAAAATGCCATGCGTCGCCGCATTGCGCAGGCGCCGAGCATGGCTATTTGAAGCCCATTTTTTAGGCCTACTTAGAGGCCGAAGGCGGATAGGATAAGGCCCCAGCCGGCGCCGATGACGTACATCATGACCAGGAACACGGCGTTTTCACGAGCGCTGCGGTTTGTGCGGAACAGGACAAGATAGCCCACGCCGGCGGAAATGAGCGTGCCGGCGAGCATCGGCGCCAGCTGTAGCGCGCCCTCCAGGTACAGCTGCGTAATGACCACGCTGGCCGAGCAGTTGGGGATCAGGCCGACGAGTGCCGAGCCCAAGACGGCGAGCGTCTCGTTGCCACGCAGGAACTGCTCGATCGCGGACTCTCCGAAGGTCTCGAGCACGGCAACTAGAATCAGCGTCACCAGGAAAATAAAAACCGAAACCTGCACGGTGTGCGAGATCGCGCTGCGGATAATCGACAGGACGGGCGCACCTTCGTGGGAGTGACCGTGGTCGTGCCCATGGCCGTGGTGGTGCTCATGCTCGCCTGCGTGACCGTGGTCATGGCTGTGTCCGTGGTCGCGCTCGTGTTCATCTTCATCATCATCGCAACCGCAATGGTCGCGCTCGCACAACTCGTGGATGTGGTCGGCGCTCACGCCCGCCTCGGCCACTTCATCAATGATGTCGCCCCCGGTATGGTCGTCGTGCGCGCAGTTCACATGAGCCGGATTGGCAGCGGTCCCCAGCACGGTACGGCGAATCGCCGCATGCGCGCGGGCATTACGACGAAGGCCGCGGATAGCCGCGTCCACGATAAAGCCCGTGACCAGCGCGATCAGTGCCTTCGAAGCCAAAAGCATCGCCATGGTCTGCACGGGCACCTGCTCGGCGAGCAACAGCGGCAGCATCTCATCGGAGGTCGAGAGGAACACGGCGACCAGCGTGCCCAGCGTCACGACACGGCCGGCGTACAGCGTTGCTGCCATGGCCGAAAATCCGCACTGCGGCACAATGCCCAGCAGCGAGCCAGCCACAGGACCCGCAGCGCCGGCGCGCTTGATAGCGCCGTTGACGCGGTCGCCCGCAACGTGCTCAAGTGTCTCGAGAGCAAGATACGTCACCAACAAAAACGGCGCCAGCGAGAGCGTGTCCTTGCCGGCGTCGAGCAGAATATCAATCAGCAAATCCATGACGGATGGAACCTTTCATGTCTTTCGGCAGCATTGTAAAAGTCCTAGCGGTCAACTAGGGTATTGTAGTTGTCCTAGGCGCGATGCCAATAGTTGCCCATGGTAAACTATCATCTCGCCACATCTCAATGAACCCGAGCCGCGCGGTGCGGCCCGTCCAAGGAGCAGTTATATGAACGTTTCACAAGCACTCGAATACGAGCGTCAGCCGTTTATCCCCATGTTTATCTATGGCGATCACGGCGCCATGGAGTCCGAGCGCCAGAAGGGCGAGGAGGCCCTTAAGGTGCTCGAAACCGAGTACTTTACCGCCGAGGGCGACCCCAGCTTCGACTTTGCCACCGTGCGCGACCTGGCTGACCGCAACCGCGACCTGTGCGACCAGATTGGCGAGGCGCGCCTGCGCAACGTGACGCCCGCGACGCTTTCGCGCGGCCTGTCCGATGCCGACACCTGCGCCGCCATCGGTAAGATGCAAAAGCGCACCGCCGCGTCGGTCATGCGCGAGATCCGCGGCGACCGCGACGCGCTCGGCGTCGCCTACGCTCGCAAGCCCATCCAAGGCACGGTGCTGGGCATCGACATCGAAACCACCGGTCGCGCGCCCGAGCGCGGCTACATCATCAACGTGGGCTGGGAAATCATGGAGCTCACCAGC
Organism: uncultured Collinsella sp.; assembly: GCA_900545505.1. Classification (GTDB taxonomy): domain Bacteria; phylum Actinomycetota; class Coriobacteriia; order Coriobacteriales; family Coriobacteriaceae; genus Collinsella. Next base: position 3,765 of record UQZC01000041.1, on the reverse strand, counting down.
GACGCCGTGCCGCATGACGCCGAAGCACACTACTGCGGCCTGCCCGACATCTATCGCGGCGAGGACGTGCCGCTGTCGAATATCCACCACATCACTTGGGACGACATCGACGGCAAAACGCCCTTCCGTGAGAACAAGGGACTGCAGAAGCAGCTGCTCAAGCTTATGAAGAAGTACCCGTACATGGCGCATAACGCCGCGTTCGAGGACAGCTGGTTCAAGATTCACCTGGACGGTTACGCCGAGGCGCGTCGTGCCGGCAAGATTATCGTCATCGACTCGCGCCAGATCTGCCGCAGCCTGGATGCCGACGTCCGCTCGCTCCCCCGCGAATCCGCCCCCGCCGCGCTCGAGAACTGGGCGCGCCGCCGTGGAACCCTCGCCGCCGACGCCAACGAGCAGCATCTGGGCCTGGACGACACCGACCTCATGCTCCGCACCGTCCAAGCCGAGTTCAACCTCAAGAACCTATTTGCCAAGTAGAAACGTCTACGACAAACAAACTATAGGAACACCCCCCCGCAGCGAGGCCGCCCTACGTTCCACAAATAAATCTGCCATCACAAATTCTGAACCCTCATTTTGAACGATTTCGGCCAATTCCCGACACGTAATTCGTTATCGGATGGTGATGCATCACTATCAAATGTGCGGCAGTTGAGTAGTTATATGCTATAGCTAAGCTGCGAAAACTTTTATTTAGGGCATACCAACTCATAATTGCGTCAAGTTTTTGGACAGCATTTGGTTAGACCTCTAAAACGACTTTTTCACTCAGCGCCATCAACACGGCATTAGCTGACACGATATATACCATGAGTATCGTATTGTCACATACCACTGCAAAAGCGGTCTACCAGGCCGCGCATTCGGTGTCTGCGAAAGGCATCGAGTCCTGTAACCCTGCCGCGATTTACGGATCATGTCCCACCGGAACGCTCCTTGACGCAGCCGCAGAATGGCTCACCAAACATGATGTTTCCCTCGACGCAAATGATTCCCTCGAGGTGATGGTGTTTGATCGCAGGAATGCGCGCTATGCAATGAACTGTCAATGCCACGTTTCTTCAAAACGATTCTCGAACTCACGCTTTATAGAGCTTGAAGATGGCATCTTCATTGTTGGCGTTGAGCTTTGCGCACTTCAGGCCGCCACCTATCTTTCTTTTCGCGAACTAGTGGAGTACTACTTTGAACTGTGCGGCGCTTATTCCCTTGGAACCGACTCTTCCACCTCCTATACCGAGCGTTTCGCGCTCACCTCGACCGAGAGGTTAAAGCAGTTCTTTAATTCCATTACCAGATGCGACGGTCTGGCTCTTGCCCGAAAGGCGATCCAATGTGTGCGCGACGGATGCCGGTCTCCTATGGAAACGGCCTTTGTCATGATGCTAACGCTGCCTAAAAGCGAAGGAGGACTTGGTATTAAGGGAATTGAGACCGATTACGAGGTGCAGGTCACCGCTGCCGCAAAGAATCTCACGAGACGCAAAAAGTTCTTTATGGATGCATATCTAAAGAAATCTCGCACAGACATTGAATACAACGGTTTTTATCATGACGCGGAAGAAGACCGCGCCATCGATGAGGAGCGCAAGAATGCGCTTGCGTCCATGGGATACGGAATCATCACCGTCAGCCGTTATTCCTTTATGCATGCCAGCTCTTTTGTTAGGGTCATGGAAGCAATCCAGCGGAAAGAGGGCGTACGCCCCTCGCGTCTGCCAAAAGACTTTCAAATCATGCAAGAGGACCTGAGACAGTTTGTGCTCAGAAGGTTTATAGAAGAGAAAAAGCGAATTCAGAAGCAGCTTCGCCAGGATTCCGAAGAGCGTCAACGAATCGACCTCGAAAAAGCAACGCTCGAAGGCATCACGCTGGATGACCCGACAATTAATGAAGTTCCGGCAATCGATGACATGCAGACTGTCGAATCCGACAGCCCATCATTTGCCCAAACAAGCAGCCTCGCGCCCGAGGGCAGGGTCTTCGGGGCCGGAGACTAGGCCGGCTAACAAGGTGGGTACCCTAGCGACGTGCAAAATTGCGAGTATTCAGCAGGGTCGGGTGTCTATCACCCTCGAGTGGATCCAAATGTGAAGCGAAATCACTCTTGCGTGAGAGCGTTAGGCAACATTTGAGGAAGAACTCATCGGATTAACACCCTAAGATAACTCTTGAACTGCATTATATGACCTGCAATAAATTAGCGGACCCCCTATAGTTGCAGAATACTCCATTTTTTTGCACGGCACGAGGGTACCCACCTTGGCATCGACTATCAAAAAACGCTCAGTCCGGGATCTCGTCCACTATTCCCCATCATTTTGTACAACGAATTACCTGAACGTCATTGACATATGAACATACACTCATATAATCGGAAGCAAGTTATATGAGCGCATGTTCATATGAAGGGATATTGCAATGAGCATCCGCGTTGATGAAACGAAACTCGACATCGAGGCCACCGAACCCGCGATCCCGACCACCTGCTCGCCCGAGGACCTTCCCGACGAGGAGCTTCTCTACGACCTCGCCGACCTGTTCAAGGTCTTCAGCGACACCACGCGCATCAAGATCCTCTATGCCCTCATGGGCCGCGAGCTCTGCGTGGCAGACATCGCCGAAGCGACCGAAACCTCGCAGTCCGCGGTGTCGCACCAGCTGCGCACACTCAAGCAGTCGCACCTGGTTAAATTCCGGCGCGACGGGCGCAATATCCTCTACTCGCTCGCCGACGACCACGTCTACACCATGCTCAACCAAGGCATGAGCCACATCTGCGAATAGCGACCAACCACGGTACCAGCGCGGCCTGCACCCAAGCCGCAAATACAGAGAAAGGAACCCCCATGAAAAAGCAGTTCAAGCTCGACGAAATCGACTGCGCCAACTGTGCGCGCGAGCTTCAGGACGAGCTGGCCAAGCTCGATGGCGTCAAGTCCGTTTCGGTCAACTTTATGACCCAGAAGCTGACGCTCGAGGCCGATGAAGCCGAGTTCGACGAGGTCCTCGACCGCGTTGTGGAGTTCACCGCCGACGCCGAGCCGGACTGCGAGATCATTCTCTAGCCAAGGTTTACGCCAACCCGCAAGGCCGCGCTTGCCGCGGCCTTTGCTCGCGAAATTATATGAGCGAGTGTTCATACATTCAAATGGGAGGATACGAGTCATGGCCACCGCCGACCCCAAGAAGAAAAAGAAGAAGCGCAAGAAAAAAGAGTCACTCGAGCATAAGCGCAACCGCATCCTGGTAGCGCTGGGCATTTTTGCCGTGGTGTACGCCCTCGATGAGCTCGGCACCCTCACTGCCGCATTCGGCACCCCGGGCGACATCTACGCCAGCTTCGCACTGTTCCTCGTGCCTTTTTTGATTGCCGGCTACGACGTGCTCCAAAAGGCATACAACAACATCCGCCGCGGCAAGGCGTTCGACGAGAGCTTCCTCATGGCCGTCGCGACCATCGGCGCGTTTGCCATGGTGCTCTTCCCCGATACCGATCCGCACATGGCCGAAGGCGCCGCCGTCATGCTGTTCTACCAGGTCGGCGAGCTGTTCCAGGCATACGCCGTGGGCAAGAGCCGTAAATCGATCAGCGCCATGATGGACATCGCACCCGACTACGCCAACGTCGAGCAACCCGACGGCACACTCGAGCAGGTCTTCCCCGATGACATCGCCGTGGGCACCGTCATCGTCGTCAAGCCCGGCGAGCGCGTGCCTATCGACGGCGTCATCGTCGAGGGCGAGACACAGCTCGAT
>UQZC01000040.1 GCA_900545505.1 uncultured Collinsella sp. | reverse complement strand
CCCGCGCGCAGTTTCGCAGCAAAGCGAGAATGTTTGAGCACGGGATGATATGTGTGGGCCCCGGGTGAGAGGCCAACTCTACATCTTGAAAATGATTAAGCGACGCCGCTGGAGCCGAAGCCTCCGTTGCCTCGGTCGGTTTCGTCTAGTTCTTCTACTTCTATGAGGTTGACCGTGGGGACTTCTTGGATGACAAGTTGGGCTATGCGGTCGCCTTTGTTGATTTGGATGTTGTTGGAGGGATCCAGGTTAATGAGGATAACCTTGAGTTCTCCTCGGTAGTGGGCGTCGATGAGGCCCGGCGTATTGACTATAGACAGGCCCTGCTTGATGGCCAAACCGCTTCGGGGCTGGACGAAGCCGGCGTAGCCATCGGGCAGGGCGATGGCCAGCCCAGTAGAGACCAGACGGCGTTCGAAGGGCTTCAGAATGCAGTCCTCGTTGGAGCGCAAATCCAAGCCGGCATCGGTGGGATGGGCGTATTTGGGAAGCTCGACGGTGGGGTCGAGACGCTTTATGTTGACGGTAATGTTGGACATGGAATCACCTTAGCTTGTCGAGCTCTTGCAGAAACTCATCGACGTCTTTGAAATCGCGGTAGACCGAGGCAAAGCGGATGTACGCCACCTTGTCGATCTTGGCCAAGCGCTTGAGTACCATGTCACCCAACTCATGGGACGTAACGGCCGTCAGCGTGCGAGAGCGCAGCTCGACCTCGATGTCATCGATAATCTCATTGAGCTTCTTAGTGTCGATATCGCGCTTGATAGTGGCGCGCATCAAGCCGACGAGCAGCTTATTGCGATCGAACCGCTGCTTGGTTCCGTCCGACTTAATGACCTCGATTGGGTCTTCGCATCGTTCGAACGTTGTAAAGCGATAGTTACACGAGCAACATTCGCGGCGACGCTTAATGGTGTTATTTGACTCCTGCATACGGGAATCAACGACGCGGGTATGTGCCTTGCCGCATTTGGGACAGCGCATGGTACCTCCTCTTAAACGATAACAAGGGTACCATGCGCAGCGCGATAATGATTACGAACGAGCAGGAACCTTAAGATGCGCACCGGCGGCGAGCGAACCATGCTCCAGATGATTGACGTTACGGATCATGTCGGAAGTCTCTTGCGTGGAAAGGCCTTCGATTGGATATTCCTCGGCAAGCGACCAAAGAGAATCACCAGACTGAACGCGAATGGTCTCATAGGTAACGTTGGAAACGGACTCGGCATACGCGGCGTGACGAGCGCTAAAGACCGACGTAGCGAGGACAAAGAAGAGCGTAAGCGCAACGGCAACGGCGACAATCGTCGGAACCTTCAGGGCAACGCGGCCCGGCGCGGCTACAGCCTGCTGATTGCGAGCAGGCTTTACGGTCAAAGGCTGAAAGCCGGAGCGGCCACCCTGAACAACCGTAAAAGTGTATTCTGCAGACGTCTCGAGCTTAAGGGCGAGGTTTCCCTGGACCATATTCGTTGCGTTCATCATGTTCTCCTCTCGCGTGTTTTGCTGAGAACAGTTTTATCAAGCCGCGCGGACAAAAATGTCTAGCGCGAGAACGAATGTTCGGTTATTATTATCTTCGAACAGTTGTTCCTGTCAAGCAAAATTCGAACATTTGTTTGACATGGGTAGAGAGGATGCCCTGATGGCTCGCAAAATTACCAAGCGTCAGCAGCAAATTTACGACTTCATCAAGGAATATCAGCAGGAGAAGGGTTATCCGCCCAGCGTGCGCGAGATGGCTTCTGCCGTGGGCCTTTCCTCCCCCAGCACCGTGCACGCCCATCTATCTGCCCTGGAGGCGCGCGGGCTACTCAAGCGCGATGCCACCAAACCGCGCGCTCTGGAACTCTTTAACGAGGACGGTTCCTCTGTCTCAATTTCTAAATCTGACGAGACCACCGCACCTCGCGGAACGGTCTCACTACCGCTCGTTGGTCGCGTCGCGGCTGGGATTCCCATTCTGGCCGAGCAGAATATCGAAGACACATTTACTATCCCGACCGAAATCGCCACTGATCAGGGTTCCTTTATCCTTGAGGTGCATGGGAGCTCAATGATCAATGTCGGTATCTTCAATGGCGATTACATCATCGTCCGTGAACAAAAGAGTGCCATGAACGGCGAAATTGTCGTGGCTATGATTGATGGTTCAGCGACCGTCAAGACGTTCTACAAGGAGCAGGGACGCGTACGCCTGCAGCCTGAGAATGACACCATGGAGCCTATCTATGCAACGAATCCCGTTATCTTGGGCAAAGTCGTCGGCTTGATGCGCCGGTTCTCGTAATGCAAAAACGCATCACCATCTTTGATACCGTCCGCGGGCTTACGATGATTTCAATGGCAGGTTTTCACGCTTGCTACGATCTTGCCTACCTGTACGACTGGGATATGCCCTGGTTTACCCAGACTGTCTTTCAAGACATCTGGCGCGCCAGCATCAGCTGGGTATTTTTGTTTATCGCGGGTTGGATGTGCACCCTTTCGCGCAACAATATCAAACGTGCCGCCAAATACGCCTTAGCAGCACTCGTCGTCTGGTTGGCAACAACACTTGTCTCAGTTGACGATTCTGTTAATTTTGGCATCATCTACTGCATGGCCGCATGTACCGGCATCGTGGCGTTGACCGATCCCGTCCTTAAGAAGATATCGGCGAGATGGGGCATGTCCCTATGCCTTTTGTTGTTTGCCCTCACCTGGAGCATCCCCAAAACGATCTACCCTGTCCCCTACCTGGCGTGGCTGGGATTTCCGAGCCCTGGGTTTGTCTCAGGTGATTACTACCCCATCATCCCGTTTTTCTTTATGTATCTTGCAGGATACTTCGCCGCACACATAGCGAAGGGAATCGATAAGACCGTCCCTAGCTGGGCCTACGCCAATCCCATCCCGGCGCTCGCCAGCCTTGGACGTCACGCACTCCCCTTTTATCTACTGCATCAGCCCATTATTCTGGGCTTTTTGGAGCTCGTCTACTCGGTGCGATAACGCTTGAGCCGCGGCGCGATACGAGCCGGCAGCTTCGCAACAATACGAACGCCGCCCTCAAGATATTCCTCGTGCAAAAGGGTTCCCTGTTCATGCACCAGCGTGATGAGGGCGCCCTCGCGATACGGGATTTCAGCGGAGAGCAACACATCGGTGGCAGCCGCCTCGCGAGCAATACGGTCGACGAGATCGTCGAGTCCCTCGCCCGTCTGGGCCGAGAACAGCACGGCCTCGGGATAGCGACGACGGAAACTCAATCGATCAACGCTATCGAGAAGATCGATTTTATTGAACACCGTAAGCGTCAAACGCTCGCCGGCACCGATCTCGTCAAGAACGCGATCGACTGCCTCGAGCTGGCGCTCGTAGTCCTCGTCAGAGGCATCCACAACTTTAAGGATCAGATCGGCACCAAGAACCTCAGACAGCGTGGACTTAAAGGCATCAACGAGACCATGCGGTAGCTTTTGAATAAAGCCAACAGTATCGGTAATCGTCATGCCACGACCGCCGGGCAGGCGATACGAACGCGTCGTCGGGTCGAGCGTAGCAAACAGCTTGTCCTGCGAAAGCACCGTAGATCCGGTCAGACGATTGAGCAACGACGATTTACCCGCATTGGTATAACCGGCTAACGCGACGCGAAACGCCGGTGACTCAATGCGGCTCTTGGATTGAACATCGCGACGCTGTTCAACCTGCTTGAGCTCACGACGAAGCGCAGCGATCTTATTACGAATGAGGCGACGGTCGACCTCGAGCTGACTTTCGCCCTGACCAAAGCGTGAGCCGATGCCGCCGCGCGTCTGTTCCTTGGCGAGATGGCTCCACATGCCACGCAGACGAGGCAACAGATATTGAAGCTGTGCCAGCTGTACCTGTAGGCGTCCCTCACGCGTCTGAGCATGCAGGCCAAAAATATCCAAGATCAGTGCCGTACGATCGATAATCTTTACCGGCTCGCCCACGGCTTTCTCCAAATAGGATTGCTGCGAGGGCGTCAGGTCGTCGTCAAAAATAACGACATCGGCATCCATGCGATGCACCAGGCCGCACAGCTCTTCAACCTTACCGGAACCGATAAACGATTTAGGATACGGCTTTACCAAACGCTGTGACAAGCGTGCCACGCACTGGGCACCAGCCGTGTGGGTAAGACGCTCCAGCTCATCAAGCGAGCGATCGAGCGGCCATGCATTGTCGCGCCACTCAACACCAACTAATATGGCACGCTCGGGCTCGGGTGCCGTGGGAACAAGGGGGAAACGGGCCATTAGGCAGCCTCAATACGATGCAGGATGTCCTCAACGACCTCATCGATCGTAAACTCGTCCATATCAAACCACACGATACGGTCATCGCGCTTAAACCACGAAAGCTGACGTTTGGCATAGCGACGCGAACGCATCTTGATGAGTTCGCGAGCCTCATCCATAGAAATCACGCCATTGAAAGCATCAATGATCTCTTTATAGCCAATTGCCTGCATCGAAGTCAGGGCATCTGCCAGCCCCTGGTCCATAAGACCGCGAACCTCATCGACAAGGCCCTGCTCAAACATCAGGTCGACGCGCAGGTTAATGCGCTCGTAGAGCATCTCGCGATTACGCGTCAGACCAAACCACAGAGCGTGATAATGCTCGCGCGGAACACTAAACTGCGACTTTTGCTGCGCGTAGGACACTCCATCATCATGCATCTCGAGCGCACGAATCACACGGCGAACGTTATGGGGATGAATAACAGCAGCCGATTCTGGATCGCGCTCGGCAAGCAGAGCATGCAGTTCTTCCTCGCCAATACGCTCGGCAAGTTCCTGATACCCCGCGCGACGATCGTCCTCAAGCTCGCCCGAGGGAAAATCCATCTCATCCAGGGCGGCCTTGAGATACAAGCCTGTGCCCCCGCAAAACACCGGTAGGCGGCCCTCGCCAAGCAAACGCTCAACATGCGCGCGAGCGTCAGCCTGATAAAGCGCCGCAGAGTACGTCACACCCGGCTCTACAATGTCGACGAGACGCAGCGGCGCCGTACACTCATCGGGCGCCATCTTTGCGGTACCGATGTCCATGCCGCGATAGATTTGCATCGCATCGCACGACAGCACTTCGGACGAAAGACGAGCCGCCAAACGGTCGGCAACACCACTCTTACCAACCGCCGTCGGACCGACGATCGCAACGGCGGAAAGACCTGCCCCGGGAGAAACCATTAGCGCGGCTCGCCCACAACGGAGCCGGACAAATACCAGGTCTTGGCAACGTCAACGTCAACATCAACGATCTTGCCAACAAGCTGATCGATGCTGTAACCCTCGGGGATAGGCGCATGCACGGTCTGATTCTTGGGACTCTTGCCCAGCAGGACCGCGTCGTTCTTTTTACTCGTTCCCTCAATGAGCGCCGGCACCACAGTATGAAGCTCACCCTGGTTGTACTCGTGCGCCGTGGTCTCGATAACCTTAACCAGGCGGTTGAAACGCTCGAGAATAACCTCATGCGGCGTAGGATCGTCAATCTCGGCGGCCGGGGTACCGGCGCGCTTGGAATAGATGAAGGTATAGGCCTGAGCATAGCGGACCGTCTCGGCAAGTGAGAGCGTCTGCTCAAAGTCTTCTTCAGTCTCGCCCGGGAAGCCAACGATAATGTCGGTCGAGAGCGCGATATCGGGCATGCGGTTGCGAATGCGATCGACCAGGCCCAGATAGTCCTCGCGTGTATAACGGCGATTCATCTCTTTGAGGATCCGTGTCGAACCTGACTGGACGGCCAGGTGCAACTGCGGCATAACGGCAGGCGTCTCGGCCATGGCGTCGATGGTCTCGGGGAGCAGATCCTTGGGATGCGAAGACGTAAAGAAGATGCGCTCCACACCCGTATCGCCCACGGCACGCAGCAGATCGGCAAAACGCGGCTTGCCAAACAGATCGCGACCATATGAGTTAACGTTTTGGCCCAGCAGCGTAATCTCACGCACGCCCTGGCGCACCAAACCGGTCACCTCGTCGACAATCTCCTCGAAGGGGCGACTTTTTTCGCGACCGCGCACGTACGGCACGATGCAATAGGTGCAGAAATTATTGCAGCCTGTCATGATGGGCACCCAGGCGTGATACTGGGTCTCGCGATGCCACGGCATGCTCATGGCATCCGTATCCTCATGCTCATTGGTGCGGATATGACGCTTACCATCAAGGAACGCCTCGGCAATGAGCTCGGCCACATGTGCGATGGAATGCGTGCCAAAGATGACATTGACGTTATCGACGTTGGTGAGCAGGCCCTCTCCATCACGCTGCGCGATGCAGCCGCCCACGGCAACCACACGCTTGCCCGAAGGCGAAGGCGGCAGGCTTTTGCAGGAATTGCACTGACCGTACAGGCGAGTATCGGCGGCCTCACGCACACAGCATGTCATGAAGACAACGATATCGGCATGCTCGGGATCGAGCGCCATGAGGCAGCCATACGAATCAAGCAGACCGCTCACACGCTCGGAGTCGTGCTGATTCATCTGACAGCCAAAGGTGCGGATAAAGTAGGTTTTACCGGCAAGAATATCGCGTACGGAACGCTGGTCCATGTGCATAAGTCCTAACGATGGGGAGCGAAACGAGGCAAGCAGAAGCTATGCCACAGGCTTAACATCATCCATGACGACGTTATCCATAGCAGCTCGATTGATCTGGTGAACGTAGATAGAAAGGCGGATGGCCGTGCGCGACTCCCCGTTAATGAGGATGTCGGAGAACACAGGCGCGCAGGAAATATCAAAACCGGTTGGAATCAAAAAACCGCGCGCGATAGCAACGGCCTTAATGGCCTGGTTGACAGCACCGGCACCGACACACTGGATGTTGACGGGTACACCATCCTTGACCATGCCGGCGATGGCGCCGGCAACGGACGCGGGCGATGATTTGCTTGATACCTTCAGGCAATCCATGAAGAAACTCCTGCGTTTAAAAGTACGTTTTAACTGCAATAACTTTATCGTACCGAGTGGACTCGGTAAAGGCACTATTCCTCTTTGGCAAGATCGAAGGTCACGGTGATTCGATCACGCGAAACACGGATCTTTGGGTCGCCGCAAAGATTGAGATAGTACCGGGCGGCAAGGTCATTAAAGTCGCGCTCCACAGCACGCGAAAACTGTGCCATGTCATCCTTGGCAATACGCAGCCCACGACGATCCTTCGCGAGATCGACAGGAGCCGGCGCATGCGAGGATGAGTCACGCTCGCGCAGCAGACGCGCAGTCACACCGCGAACGGGCTTAATCTGCCCTGCCAAAATGCGATGGGCCGTGCGCTCGGACATTTCAAGACCCAAACCCGAACAAATACGAATAAAGTCCTCGGCATCAGAGGCAAGGCCTAAACGATCGACAACCGGAAGCTCGCTCTCATCATCAATAAACAGGAGACGAGACGTATCGAGCCGACTAGATGCCTGAGCGTAGAGGGTCGCGGCAATCTCAGACGGAGAACCAAGATAGACATCGCAACCACGCAATTCCTCGAGCGCAAACTCACAGGCAGCGCGAATAATATTATGCGGACCGCGAGCGCAGACATAACGCCCGTCCTCATCCTTGACGGCCTGGGGCCAGCTGGACTGATCGGCACGCTCACTAAGGCGGTCGGCCGCAACGCTCACCTTAAAGGCTGAACCAAGATCGACACCGGACGTGACCACAAGGGCCTCGTCGGTGTTCTGCTTGATCGAAAACAATGCCATGCCACGACCGTGAACGCCCCAACGGTCCATCTTCATGCTCTCAAGCTTGGAGGTAACGCGAGCATCGAAGATTCGCTCTTGCATGTCCTGCGGAACACCCGAGCCGTTATCCAGAAAGACAAGCGTGCGGACGCCATCTTCCTTGGTCGTGGCGAGATAGACCTTGTCGGCGCCAGCATCGCGAGCATTACGGAGCATTTCGATGACGATATCCTCGACATGCTGAATGTCGTGCTTTGCCTGGCGCCGCTCGGCCTCCGAAACGCGGAGGCGGACATACCCCTCGCCAAGGTTCTCCTCGACGCGAAGGTTGCCCTCCCCCGACATCGACGCGATAAATGAGATGAGCTCGTTCGCGTCGCTCATGTTATTTAGCGATATCGACAGCGCGGCTCTCGCGAATCACGACGACGCGCACCTGACCGGGATACTCCATCTCTTCCTCGATCTGATGGGCGATATCGTGAGCCAGAACCGTGGACTGGGCATCGGAGATCTTGTCCGGCTGAACCATGACGTGGACCTCGCGACCAGCCTGCATGGCATAGGTACGCTCGACGCCATCATGAGAGTTGGCGATCTCCTCGAGCTTCTCGAGACGCTTAATGTAGTTCTCGGCAGACTCGCGACGGGCACCGGGGCGAGAGGCAGAGACTGCATCGGCGGCCTGTACCAGGACATCGAGCACCGTGTTGGGGTCGACGTCGGCATGGTGAGCCTCGATAGCGTGGACGATAACGGGCTTCTCGCCATAACGGCGGGCAAGCTCGGCGCCGATGACGGCATGCGGGCCCTCGACGTCATGGTCGATTGCCTTGCCCAGGTCGTGCAGCAGGCCGGCGCGCTTGGCGGTCACAACGTCCAGGCCAAGCTCGGAAGCCATCACGCCGCACAGGTCAGAGACTTCGAGGGAGTGCTGAAGCACGTTCTGACCAAACGAGGTACGGTAGCGCAGGGCACCAAGGGTCTTGACGATCTCGGGATGCAGGTCGTGGATGCCGGTATCGAAGGCAGCCTGCTCGCCAGCCTCGCGCACGCGCTGCTGAACCAGGTCGGCAGCCTTGTGATACATCTCCTCGATGCGGGCGGGGTGAATGCGGCCGTCGGCGATGAGGTTCTCGAGGGCAACACGGGCGGTCTCACGACGGACCGGGTCGAAGCTCGAAAGAACGACAGTCTCGGGCGTGTCGTCGATCACGAGGTTGACGCCGGAAACCTGCTCGAAGGTCCGGATGTTGCGACCCTCGCGACCGATGATACGGCCCTTGAGGTCATCAGAGGGAATGTGCACGGAGGTAACGGTGACCTCGGCTGTGTGGTCGGCAGCGCAGCGCTGAATCGCCAGGGACAGAATCTCCTGGGCGGTCTTGTGGCACTCGGCGCGAACCTGCTGCTCGGACTCGCGAATGATCGTGGCAGCCTCGTGGGTGACCTCGCCGCGAACCTTATCGAGGAGCTCCTTGTGGGCGTCCTCGCGGGTCAGGTCGGCGATACGCTCTAGCTCAGAGGTCTGCTTGGCGCAGAGCTCCTCGAGCTCGCGGGAGCGCTTCTCGACCTGACCGGCCTGGCTGGACAGCTGGTGCTCACGCTTGTCGAGAGCGTCGTTTCGGCGATCAAGGGACTCCTCGCGCTGCATCACACGGTTCTCGAGCGTACGAATCTCGCTCTTACGCTGCTTATCCTCGGCCTCGGCGGCCTGCTTGTTCTTGATGATCTCCTCTTTAGCCTCGAGCAGAGCCTCTTTTTTGAGGGTCTCGGCCTGACGCTTAGCATCACCGATCAGGGACTCAGCCTGTGCGTGTGCCGACTGGATCTTTTCGTCGGCCTCGTGAAGACTACCCTGCTTGGCGGTGCGCATGTAGGCAATGGCGGCGATGGCACCCAAAACGATGCCAACGAGCGCTGCGATGATAGGCATGCTCACTCCTTTTTATGGATTCGTTACACAACAAAGCGAACCGTCCTTACGAACGGCTCGCGACATTTGAGTAATATGGGCGCAGCTTATGCGGGTCGGATACAGATAAACATATAAACAAACTCATCACAGATGAGCACATATCACAAAGCAAATGACGGTGTTTATCGTACGTTGAACCACAACAACTGTCAAATAAATGGGCCCGGCACGGCGGCTAAAACGCGGTGAACGGCAGGGTCACAAAACGCATACGCCTAAACCGCACATTCCTCGCGTTCGGCATCGAGACGTGCCTTAACGGCATCGGCGGCGCTGTGATACGAGAAGCCCCTGCCCCTCTAGACGACAA
>UQZC01000039.1 GCA_900545505.1 uncultured Collinsella sp. | reverse complement strand
CCCCCAGCCGTAGCTGAATCGATACGTAATCTCGATGATGCGTGCGAAGTCGTCAGGGTATTGCGTTTTTAGACACGCCTCGATAAGCCCCTGCAAAAGGCCGTGGTGCTCGCCGATGAGTTCGATAAGGCCGTCGGGACGCGCAACGTCCCAAGCGGCTCCGAAGTGTGCCTTTGCGGTGTCGATGTCCTTGAGGCTCATGCAGGCCATGGAAGCCGACAAGTGCAGGAACAGCTCCGAGATGGGATAACTTTCCTGTTTCATGATCAGGGCGTTTTCCGCCATGCCCAGACTGCGGCCATATTCGCCGCGCAGGTACAGGGCATGCGCCATCACGTAGCTGGCGAACAGGCGCAGGCCTTCGGGCAGATGCGCCGCAAGCGGATAAAACTCTTCGGCGGAATGCGGGGAAGGCAAGTGCAGCAGGACGCTCGCAGCGGAGGCGAACAGGATATGCGTGGCGTGGACGGCGGGCGATTCCTCGTCAGTTGGCGCATCGAGGATGCCCGCAAGGCAACGGCGGGCATCGGCGATACGGTTGAGCGACAGACTGGCATATCCGCAGATAAGGCATGCGGAATAACGCAGTGCGGGGTCGGTGGCGTCAAGATAGGGGCGTGCTGTCTCGGCGGCGGGTGTGGCCTGTCCGCGAAAGTACAGCGCTTCTGCCGTGGCGATGGTGCGTGAATCGGGGTCGGAAATGCCTGCAACCGCAGCGTCAATCTGCCCCGGCACAAAGGCAGTGCACATCAACGGCATGGGAATGCGCGGGTAGCCATCGCAGTCCATCTTCCATCTCCCATCAGGTGGCAACAATGCAGCAATTGTACTCCTGTTGCTCGGGACCCCTTTCGTTTTACTGTTCGGTTAACGCTGCGGATCGTTTTGGAAGGCTTACGAGCATGGTAGTCCCGTTCTCGGAACTTGTTTCGACCTCTACCGTGCCACCGTGAAGTGCTGCAATCTCCCAAACAAGCGCTAGCCCGAGTCCTGCGCCGCCGTATGCCCTGCTGCGGGATTTGTCTAGACGAAAGAACGGCTGGAAGATGCTCTCTCGGTACTGCTTGGGTATTCCCGGGCCTCATCTTTGACTCGCAGGAGCACGTGGCTGTCGCTGTCGCTGATGGAGACATTGACAGTCGAGCCGGAGCGACTGTAACGGATGGCGTTTTCGGCCAGGTTGAACAGCAACCGATAGAGGAGCGTGTCGCTCCCGATTACTAAAGCGTCTCCAGCACAGTTGAGGGCTATGCTCCTATTTTCGGCAAGTGGCGCAAGGTCAGTGAGGACCTCTTCGGACAAGGGACCGAGTTCAACATCGTCCTCGCAAGGAACGCTGCGGAGCTCACTCATCTCAAGCAATACCTTGGTCATTCGAGACATGCGCTCGGTTTGTTCTTGTAGCAGGCCGAGCAGCTCGGCTGTTTCGGGTTGCAAACCGGAGTGCTCGGAGATGAATAGTTCAATCTGTGCTTGCATAAGGGCGAGCGGGGTGCGCAGCTCGTGTGCGGCGTTGCCGGTAAACTGACGCTGTGCAGAGAATCCTTCGCCAAGACGGGCGATCATGTCGTTGAAAGAGGCGCTGCATCGTTGTAGCTCGGTGGGCACATCTTCACTGAGTCTGATTTCGCTTAGGTTGTCAGGCTGCACGCGCTCTACCTGGGCGGCGAAATCCCGTAGCGGTTTGAGTGCACGGCCGCTCACAAAGTATGCCAGCACGCCGCCAAGGAGTGTGACTCCAGCCGTGATGTACCAGGCTGTCGTGCCAAAAGACTCCTGTGCGTCGTTTACGACGATCGTGACCCTGTCATCGGGGACCGCTTTCGTTGGGTCGAACGCCTGGGGCGAATCTTCGCCGGTTGCGTTAAAGGCCGAGATGTCACTGCCGATGGCATCCATGTAGCGCATGCCCGTATAGCCGACCAGGCAGTTCGTCAGCACGCATGCTGCACACGTGAGCAGTGCTGTCATAATCGTTATGCGCCATTGCAGCGAAAGCCTTTTCATTCGCTATCCTCCATAACGTAGCCCTCTCCAATCCGATTACGAATCGGGTCGTATCCCAAAGCGCTGCGCAGCTTTTTGCGGAGTGACGAGATGTGAACGCGGGTTGCGTTGCTAAAGCTGTTCACGGTGCTATCCCAAACGTGCTCGATAAGCTCCTCTTGGCTTACCGGTCGCCCCTGATTAAGTATCAGGTATTCCAAGATTCCCGTTTCCTTGCGTGTAAGAGATAAGGCCTCGCTGCCCACGGAAGCGATGCGCGCCTTGGTGTCAAAGCTGAGTTTTCCGCAGGTTAATACTATGCCGCTTTGTGCGAAGCGCCTGAGGGTAAGGCTGCGGATCCTTGCCGCAAGTTCGTCCAGATGAAACGGCTTGGTGAGGTAATCGTTGGCGCCGGCATCGAGTCCGTCGACCTTATCGGATACTTCGCCACGCGCGGACAGAATCAGCACCTTGGTCTCGCAGTCGGTTTTCCTAAGTTCCCTGAGTACGGTCATGCCGTCGATACGGGGAAGGTTGAGGTCGAGTACCACGAGGTCGAAGGCCTCAACGTCCAGCAGGTCGAGCGCCTCCTGCCCGTCGTGACAGCAGTCGACGCTGTACGCCAAGTTTCGCAAGCTGCGCGCGATTGCGTCACACAGCGCCTGCTCGTCCTCGACGATCAAAATACGCATAACAGTCTCCTTGCACATTTCAAATCGCGCTTAACACGGATTTTATAGTCGATATGGTCCAATAGGTCGCGTGACGAAAGGAGTGGTCAAGTTGTTCAAAGCGATAAAACCTGTAATGCAGGTTGCGTTGCTGATCGTCGGTGTGGCCATGGTGTGCTTTGGCGTTATGCGTGGCGAGGCGGATGCCGTGCTGGCCAAGGCGATTAGGCTGTGCTTGGAGTGTATCGGAATTGGATAAAAGAAAAAACACCGTGTCGCATGTTTTGGCCAGAATTCGCGGATTCATTCAGGCGGCGGCAACGCTCATCACCAACATTCACCTGCCAAACTTTGCTAAAGGCGGCATCTATCAGGGCGCGGGAAAAACAGTCTGCGTACCCGGGCTTAACTGCTATTCGTGCCCCGCGGCATCGGGTGCGTGCCCCATCGGGTCGTTCCAGTCGGTGGTAGGTTCATCTAAGTTCAACTTCTCCTACTACGTTACCGGTACGCTCATTTTGCTCGGCGTGCTGCTGGGACGCTTTGTATGCGGCTTTCTGTGCCCGTTTGGCTGGCTTCAGGAGCTGCTTCATAAGATTCCCGGCAAAAAGTTCTCCACGAAAAAGCTCAAGCCGCTCACGTACATCAAGTACGTCGTGCTGTTGTTTGCCGTGGTGCTGCTGCCCGTCTTGGTGGTTAACGACGTGGGCATGGGCGACCCGTTCTTTTGTAAGTACATCTGTCCGCAGGGTGTGCTCGAGGGCGCCATTCCTCTGGCCATTGCCAATGCCGGCATTCGATCTGCGTTGGGACAGCTCTTTACCTGGAAACTTGCCGTTCTCATTGCCGTGGTAGTGCTGAGCGTTTTGTTCTACCGCCCCTTCTGCAAATGGATTTGTCCACTCGGCGCATTCTATGCGCTCATGAATAGGGTGTCCTTGTTGGGGATTCAGGTTGACGCGTGCAAATGTGTCTCGTGCGGCAAGTGCTCAAAGGTTTGTCAGATGGACGTTGATGTGGTCCGCGCGCCCAATCATGCCGAATGTATCCGGTGCGGAAAGTGCATTGGGGCCTGTCCCGTCGATGCCATCAGCTATCGCTATGGCCTGGATGTGTCGGCGGAAAAGCTCCCCTTGACCGCCGATAAAAAGTAAACAAGCTTCGACAAAACGGAGGAATGACCATGAAGCTTTCTAAGATTGCGGCCCTGTTTATGGTGCCGGTATTGGCCTTGTGCCTTGTGGCGTGCTCGGCACCCGGTGGCAATGCGAGTGAATCTGCGGGCTCCGATCCTAAGATCGCAGAACTCACTGCGCAGAAGCCGACCAATGCCGACGAGGCCGCCGAGTTGTATGCAAAACTCATGCAGAAGGAGAACGAGATCTTTTCGAGTGATAACGCGCTGTGGGAAAAGGTATTCAACGCGGCAAATAAAGACTCGACAATGATTGAGGACGGCAGCAATTACGGCGATTTCCTGCTCAAGACCATCGATGGCGCCAAGGATGAGTTCACGGCGGATGAGCTTAAGACGCTCAAGGCCGGTGCGCAGCAGATCAAGGAGATCGAGGACAAGCTCGAGAGCCTGGAGAAGGAGTTCCCCGGCTGTGGAAGCACGCCGAGCTCAGGCGAGAGCGTCGACGCTTCGACCGCTGGCATGACGGCTGGTGCCAATGCTTCGAGCGAGGCGACGAAGTTCCCCAGCTTTACGGGCAAAGACCTGGATGGCAACGACGTGAGCAGCGACGAGCTGTTCGCTAAGAACAAGGTCACCGTCATGAACTTCTGGTTCACCACTTGCAAGCCGTGCGTGGGCGAGCTGGGCGACCTTGAGGACCTGAATAAGGAGCTTGCCAAGAAGGGCGGCCAGGTCGTGGGCGTCAATTCCTTTACGCTCGATGGCAACAAGGGCGAGATTGCAGATGCCAAGGACGTGCTGAGCAAGAAGGGCGTGACATATAAGAACATCTGGTTCAAGTCGGATAGCGAGGCCGGTAAGTTTACGTCAAATTTGTTCTCGTTCCCGACAACGTATGTCATCGATCAGAATGGCAACATCGTAGGGGATCCAATCGTGGGAGCCATCAGCTCCGCTGAGCAGCGCGCAGCACTCAACAAACTTATCGACCAGGCGATTGCGAATAGCGAGCAGTAGAAAACGCGTAAAGCATAGCGATGATCGTGCGCCGCTGTGCGAAGTAGTCCGCTACCTTTCAAGATAAGCTCCACCATATAGAGGTCCCGCTCGGGACCTCTTCTTTTGGGCGCCGTCCCGTTCGTTTTTTGATGCGGTTCCCTACATTCCTCACTGGCGTCGGTGAAAAATGGGGATAGAGTAGGACAAACGCGTCGAATACGAACGGCGGGGGAGAGCGGGCGAGTGCGCTCGCGTGGGAGAGGTTGCCGTCCATGCTGGAGCTCAAAGGAATTTGCAAAAGGTACGTTACGCAGTCGTTTACGCAGGTGGCGCTCGACAACGTAAGCCTGTCTTTTCGCGATAACGAGTTCGTGGCCATTCTGGGCCCCTCGGGCTCGGGCAAAACCACGATGCTCAACGTTATCGGTGGGCTCGATCATTTCGATTCCGGCGACCTGCTGATCGACGGCATCTCGACCAAGGACTTTCACGATCGCGATTGGGATGCCTACCGCAACAATCGCATCGGCTTTGTGTTCCAAAGCTATAACCTCATTCCGCATCAGACCATTTTGGAAAACGTGGAGCTGGCGCTGACGCTCACGGGCGTGGGGCATGCCGAGCGCCGCCAGCGTGCGCGCGAGGCGTTGGAGAAAGTCGGTCTGGGCGAGCACGTTAGCAAACGCCCGAGCCAGCTATCGGGCGGACAGATGCAGCGCGTGGCCATCGCCCGCGCCCTGATCAATGATCCCGAGATTGTGCTGGCAGACGAGCCGACCGGCGCCTTGGATTCTACAACGTCCGTGCAGGTCATGGACTTGCTCAAGGATGTTGCACGCGATCGCCTGGTCATCATGGTCACGCACAATCCCGAGCTGGCGTACCAATACGCCACGCGCATCGTCAACCTGGCGGATGGTAAAATCACCGACGATTCCGATCCTTTCGATGTCGCTAACGCCACGCGCCGCGAGGCCAAGCCTACGCGCAAAACCTCGATGAGCTTTGTGACGGCGCTGGGGCTTTCTGCCCGAAACCTTATGACCAAGAAGGGCCGTACGGCCATGACGGCCTTTGCGGGCTCGATTGGCATTATCGGTATCGCAGCGATTCTGGCGCTGTCCAACGGCGTAAACGGCTATATCAAAAAGGTCGAGGAGGATACGCTCTCGAGCTACCCGCTTACGATCTCCAAGCAGGACTACGACCTGTCGTCCATGATGGGCGGGCAGGGGGCCACGGATGATGGCTCGCCTGAAAACGTGGATTCGTCCGACGACAGTGCCGGCGGCAAGGCTAAGGGAACCGATAAGATTCCTGTGGTCACGGCCGTAAAGGATATGTTTGCGAGCGTTAAGTCCAACGACATGACAAGCTTTAAGGCATGGCTCGATGCCGGTGGCGACGGCATCGATAAAGAGGTCAACGCCATTCAGTACGGCTACGGTGTATCGCCGGTTGTCTATCCTGCCGGCAAGGGCGATGAGAAGCCTGTCCGGCTGGTGCCCAACGCCATGACCGACGCCATGAGCGGAGGTGCGAGTTCGGCGGCAACGGTGAGCATGGAATCCATGGGAACCTCGGTCTTTAACGAGATGATCGACGACCAGAGCCTGCTCGACAGCCAGTACGATGTCGTCGCCGGGCATTGGCCTACGTCTGCTAACGAAGCCGTAATGGTGCTTTCGAGTCGCGGTACGGTGGGCGACTACACGCTCTACAGCATCGGCGCGCTGGATATCAATGAGCTCAACGATTTGGTAAACAGTGCTATGACGGCTGACGGTGGGGTCGAAACGCCCGAGACCGGCATCGACTTTACCTACGACGATGCGCTGTCCACGACGTTTAAGGTGCTATCGCCGGCCGATGCGTATCGCAAAAACGAAGAGACCGGCATGTGGACTGACATGTCTGGCGACGCCGACTTTATGACGGCCAAGGTTGCCGACGGTATTGACGTTCGCATTGTGGGCGTGGTGCGACCTAACGAGACCGCCAACGCGAGCGCGTTGTCCCCGGGCATTGCCTATACGCATGCACTGACTCGCCAGCTTATGGAGCGCGCCGCCGTTTCGCAGATTGTGCAAGAGCAGCTTGCGCATCCCGAGACGGATGTCTTTACGGGCAAGTCTTTCGATGAGCTGCAAGGCGAGGCCAAGCAAGGCGTGGATCTGGGCAGTATGTTCAGCGTGGACGAGGCAGCGCTGAAGAGCGCGTTTTCGTTCGATACATCTGCACTCTCGGGTGCAGCCAGCGGTATGGACCTTTCTGGTATCGATTTGTCCGGGCTGGACATTGACCTTTCGGACGTTGGCAAGGACATCGACTTCAGCGACATCATGGCAAAAGCGCCAACCCCTGATTTCTCGGGTATCTTTGACGGTCTGGAACTCACGCCCGAGCAAATGCAGCAGGTGGGAACACTAGCCAACCAGCTGTTTGAGGGCTTTTTACAGTCTGATCAGTTTAAGGCGCTGTCGCCCGAAGATCTTAAGGACGCGTCAAAGCTCTCTGCCGCATTCTCGACGTATCTTGAGAATGATGACACAGCTCAGCAAATCCTGGCCCAGCTCAAAGCGCTCGGCGGCGATGCCCTGGCCGAGCGTCTGCAACAGGCGATGACCGACTATGTGCAAAAGCAGCTGGCTCCGTATCTGCAGCAGGCTATGGATCAGGTGATGAAGTCGATCAGCGATCAGATTGCGGCGACGGTGTCAGCTCAGCTCAAGGCAGGCGCGGCGGGGCTCATGGGCCAGATGGCGACGCAGATGTCTTCGAGTTTTGCCAACCTGGCGAGCGCCATGCACGTGGATGGGAGTGCCTTCGCTCGTGCCATCCACTTCAACATGGACGCCGAGGACCTGAGCTCGCTCATGATGAGCTATGCCAAGGCTTCGAAGCTCACCTACGACAACAACCTGACCACGCTGGGCTATGCGGACGAGGCAGACCCCATCTCGGTCAAGATTTTCCCGCGCGACTTTGAGGCCAAGGAGCGCGTGCTCGACCATATCGATGCGTACAACAAGCAGGTCAAAGCCGCTGGTCACGATGAGCAGGCAATCTCGTACACCGACTACATGGGTATCATCATGGGCTCGGTGACCGACATCGTGAACACCATCAGCTTGGTGCTCATCGCATTCGTGAGTATCAGCCTGGTGGTGAGCTCCATCATGATCGGCATCATCACGTACATCAGCGTGCTGGAGCGCAAGAAGGAGATTGGCATCCTGCGCGCGATCGGCGCGTCGAAGCGCAACGTGGCCAACGTATTCAATGCCGAGACCTTTATCGAGGGCCTTATCGCCGGCGTCTTTGCCATTGTCGTCGTGGTGGCCGTGAGCTTTCCGGTTAATGCCTGGGCGCTTGCTGCCAAACAGGTGCCCAATCTGATGAGCCTGCCCGTGCAGGATGCGCTGGTGCTCATTGCGATTTCGGTGCTGTTGACGGTCGTTGCCGGCCTGCTGCCGGCCCGCAGCGCATCTAAGAAAGACCCCGTAGAAGCCCTGCGCTCCGAATAATGTGACAAAAGGGTTGTTCCTTTGTCACATTGAGACCCTTGCGAAATCGGGGTCTAATACTTTTCCGAGAAGTGAACGAGTGAAAACGGGCCCCGAAGCATCGGCACTTTCGAGATGCAATTTCCTGCGGTTTTGCCAGCCAAATCCTGCGGGTTTGACGTCTAAAAATGTCGATGCTTCGGGGGTCCAAAAACGGTCGTTTACTTCTCGGAAAAGTATTAGACCTCGATTTTGCAAGATTCCAATTACCGTTCGGCAGGTTAAGAACTCCCTTTCCCCGCTTAATGCTTGACGAAGAGTCCCCTTGGTTTATATACCTATCGGTAGGCATATAGGATGTAATGCCGATAGAAATGGAGTGACCATGGCTCTCACTGCACCAGCCGAAAAAGACCGTCCCCGCGAGAGCGGCGCATTTGCTTGGATTGTCGTTATTGCGCTCGGCTTAATGTCCGCCGGAACGACTGGCACATATAGCATCATTGCTGGCTCATTCGTTGCTCCAGTATGTGAAGACCTGGGCTTTGAGTACACCTCTTTCTCTTTCTATTTCACTGCGATTCTTCTTGGCCTTGCACTTGGACTTCCACTTTTGAGTCGTTTCATTCCAAAAGTAATAGGCAAACCGTGGCATATTTGCGTTGAACTCGTCCTTATTGCCGCCGGCGCCGCAATGGCGTTCTACACCGAAGTCTGGATGTTCATCGTCTCCGCCGCGGTGATCGGCATCTGCTTTTCGTTCACAACGGGCGTCTGCATGTCCGATGTTATTGACCAATGGTTCAGTAAATCGTCCGGTCTTGCCATCGGCCTTGCTTGGGGCGTTAATTCTCTCTGTACGCTGTTGTTGAGTCCTGTCATTACGCTGGTCATCGAGCAACAAGGCTGACGTACGGGGTACATCGTACTTGCGGCCGTTTCTGCAGCTATGATTTTACCTGTGAGTGCATTTATCATTCGCCTTAAACCCTCTGATCGCAACATGCTTCCCTACGGAGAGACCGCCTTCGAAACCCATGAGAGCTGCAGCGCCGATGAGCAGGAAGATGTCCTTTCGGGCATGGCACTCCGCGATGCCGCGAAAACGCCGTCTTTTATTCTCTGTGTCCTCCTGCTTTGTGTGGCACAGCTCACCTGCTGCATGAACCAGCTGTTCCCAACCTATGCAAGCGAGGTCGGTTTCAATCCTATCGTAGGAAGCTTAATGGTCTCGGCAGCTTCACTCTCCGATATCTTCCTAAATCCCTTCGTGGGCAAAACATGCGACAAGCTTGGCGCTATTAAAGCAACGGTCGCATGGACAGGTGTCAGCATTCTTTCCTTCCTGCTTCTTATCATTGGTGGAAGCAATGAGACCGTTTCCATCATCGCGGCCGGCGTAAACGATGTCATGTTCGCCATCGTTGGAACCGCAATGCCGATGCTTCTCCTTTCGCTCTTTGGATCACGCGATTTTGGAAGGATCTATTCGATCGTTTGCTCAGCGGGCTATGTCGTCGGTGCTTTTGGAATGCCGGTCATGATGAAGGTTTACGGCATGGCAGGGTCATTCCGGGGAGTATTTATCTTCTGCATTGCCTGCAACCTTATGATTGCTGCGTTTGCTATCGTTTCCGGCTTTCTCAATAAGGCTGCTGAAAAGTAATAAGCGCCGATTTGCATTGGCATAGATTGCCACGCAACAGGGGTCGACTCCAAGCCAGACTGGAGTCGACCCCTGTTTTCGTTTTAAAGGTTGCCCGCAGGCACCATGGGTGCCAACATGCGCTTCAGCTTGGCTGGTTTATTTGAACATAAGCTCGACTATTCCCGCCC